>JAISGL010000097.1 GCA_031263125.1 Opitutaceae bacterium
CACCCCGTTGCGGTTGTTTGAATAATATCCGCGCAGACGAAGGTGTTGTTTTATCCACCGGAAAAACAATTCCATTTCCCAGCGTCTTTTATAAATCGCCGCGATTATTAACGCGGGCAGGACAAAATTGTTTGTCAAAAACACAGGGTGCTTCTGGGTTTCAATATCATAATAATGAATACGCCGCAACATCTCCGGATAATCGCGGCGAGCCTTTGCGCCACCCATCCGGATGGTCTGGTCACAGCGCAGGTCACAGGATTTGTCCACGGCTCTTGATTGGACAACATAAAAGTACATGTTGCGCTTGGCCCGGGTCACGAACCATGCCCCGGCCTGATGGATTTTATACAAGCGTTTATAATCGACGTAGCCGCGGTCCAATGTATAGTAGCCGCCCGGACTGAAGGCGATGTCGTCAAGGAAGTTTACGTCATGCACGCCGCCTGCGGCCAGAGTGCAGAACTGCGGCAGTTCGGCGGCCACCGCGAGCACACGACGTTGAGTTTGACTGCCGCTTGCGTGCCTTGCCAACGTGCCCACGGAAAAATCGCAAGACTCAAATCGATGAGTGTGGAGGCCATGGCAAAAAGCTCTCCGTCAAGATCGGGCACATCCTTGGCGTCGGCGTAAAGTTTGAGCGCGCCGCATCAGAATCGTAGCCACACTGGCAAAGAGTTGCGCCGGACGATGCTCGTTGGCGCAAGCCAGATTGGTGCGTGTTATATTGCCGCGAAAGCCCTAATGATAAAGTAAACTGCGCCGGGCGTTCAAACACGCCTCGATATCGCGCAAGCTCTCGCGATAGGTCAGCTGCGCGAATATCAACGCTGCAAAATGATCATAAGCCGACAGGGCGTGCGTTTGCCTGAGAGTGTGATATTGCGATGCGCAACGTTGAAACTCTTCTGGATGCAACCCATCGAGTATTTGAGAGAGGATGGTTTTGCCGGGATTCATGGTGGCAGCCCGTCAAAAACGCTCGAAAAAATCTAATCGATCACATGGGTTTTATTTCATAATAGCATAATCATAAACATGTTGTGAATCTAACATCTCTTCTTAATCGGACAGGCGTGGCTCTCCTCTGAAAGTTTTTTCGCCGCTTGGCCGAATTGCGGAACTCGGGCTAAGTCGCCACGCAAGGGCGCGCTGGAAACCAGCACAGCGCGTGCGCGCAGCATGTACGAAAGACACGCACGCGAGTCGTGGCGCGTCACCTTGCAGGGAGCCAACTGCGTGAAAAAAACAAAAAAACACTCCACAGCATTTTCCTTGCAGAACACTTCTGGGTCTGGCCCCGCCCTGTTTCCGCTTTCACGCCAATGAGTAGTGTGCAATCATAACCGAAACGGTTAATATCGGATATGATTTATTTTTTCAGCTCCGGGTCGAGTCTTGGAATCCCCTGGCCAGTTCATGACAGTATTTGGTCAATCCCATGACATCGGCACCGAGGTTGATAAAGTTGTAACCCATGCTGATTAAATCCTTGAAATCACCGGGGCCACCCACTGTCGCCGCGAATTTTCCATGTTTGCGCGCCACCGCCGCGACGCGTTCGCGCGTTTTCAACAACAGGGGATGATCCCATTGGCCGGGCGCCCCTATTGCATGACTGAAATCACCGGGGCCAAAAAATAACATGTCAAAACCCTCCAGGGCGGCAATTTCCTCCAAGGTTTCAAGCGGCTCCGGGTCCTCAATTTGCAGGGCGATGAATCGTTGCCCGTTTGCCTGCCTCAGATATTCATGAAGATTCATGAGCGAGTAGGCGCCATCGGCATTGCCGCAGTCAATCGGGCGGCGTCCGACGGGATGGAAACGGGTCATTTGGATGACCTTGCGGGCATCCTCCACGTTCATGACGTGGGGGACAAGAATCCCTGTCGCATCCATCTCAAGCGGTTTTATATAATCACTATAACCACCCCTCGGCACGCGGACCATGACATCAACATCATGGGCCTTGGCAGCCCAGTTCTGGGCGTTCAACACAGCCCAATCCTGGGCCACGTGCTCCTGATCCAGCCAGATGCAGTCGAACCCCGACATGGCGACCAATTCGGCGGTCTGGGCGCTGCAGAGGTTCAATTTGAAACTGCATGCGCATTTTCCGGATCTTAGTTTTTTAAGAACCTGACTTTCTCTCATTTTCATGTTTTTTGATGTTTTTTATGGTGAACAGAAGGATAATACAAATTGCGATGCACAATGCCGCGAACTGATACATGATTCCCAGGTTTACCTGCGAATCGCGGAGGGCGCCGGCAACGTAAATGCCCGCGCCGCCCACAATGGTGGCCAGCATGTTCAGAACTCCGTATCCGGTTGCCCGGTAACGTGTGTCTATCAGCATGCAGAGGACGGGCATCAGGTTTGAATCCACGAACATCCTGGTGAATGCATATCCCATGAACAATACAACGGCCACGGCAAGCAGGCTGGCATGGCCGGCCACAAAAACGCAGGGCGCGGCAATGCAAAGGCCGATCATGGGCACCAGAATGCGCGCGCCGGCGTTGGTTTTTACCCAGCGGTCGGCCCAAAAACCGCCCGCGAGCAGCCCCAATATGGAGGCGGGATACAAATACGCGGTGGCATAAAGCCCGGCAGTTCCCTGCGTGAGTTGAAAATGATCCTTATAATAAGTGGGCAGCCAGCCCATCACCAGCCAGCCCACGATGCCCATCAGGCACCAAAACAGGAGCAAATATATAAATGTTTTTTTGCCCAAAAGGTGCCTTATGGCATGTCCGAAACGGATGTTTTGCGCATTATATCCGGAGTCCGCCTGGATGCCGGAATGCTTTTTTTCAGGCTCCTTCAGGGCAAACATCAGAAAAACCGAGTATATGACGCCAATCACGCCAAAAATCAGAAAGGCATTATTCCATCCGGACTTTTCGGCGACCAGGCCGCCAATAAACCCCAGACTCTGCCCGACGGTCGTTCCCGCAAGATGCAGGCCGACGGCCAATGATCGCGTGGTTCCCCTGTGATAATCAACAATGAGGGCAAGCGCGGCGGGAATATAGAACGCCTCGCTGATACCCATCAAAGCTCTTGCGACCAGCAATTCTTCAAATGTCGTGGCCCGCCCTGTCAGCCATGTCACGGCCGACCACACGAATAAGCTGCCTGTAATCACACGGGCTTTATTGAATCGGTCCGCAATATAACCGGCAAAGGGGCTGAGTAATCCGTAAACCCACAAAAAAGCAGAGGTCAGCAGCCCGAATTGCGCATCCGTCATGGGGATGGCCGTGACAATCGAGTCCCTCATTGTCGCGATCATCATGCGGTCAAGGTAATTGAGCGCCGCGGCGACAAACAACAGCGCCACGGTGAGCCATGCCCCCTTTGACAGTAGGGATTGAGGCGGGGCGGCGTTTTGCATACTTGCGTTCATGGGCGTTTGTTCGCGGTTGAGAAGCGCGGGATTATCATTTGAGGGCAGGCTCCGGACATCCCGTTCCAGATGTGTCCGCGGCCAGACGATTGATAATGTGCCGGAGAACGACTGTGCCGGAAACATTTTTGCCCTGCATGGCATCCTCCTCGCGGAATTTTGCCATGAGGATTTCACCGGCGCCGCGCCGGTCGCGATCATATATGATCCAGATGACGCCATCCTTGTCCTCGACTCCGTCGGGATAGGAAACGGGGTTGCGCGGGTCAAGCAGCAGGCCCCCGTTCCATGTCCTGCCATCGTCGGTTGAGATTTGCGCCGTGAGGTGGCTGCGGATTCCCGCGTCTTTGTTGTCACGGTCGAAATTATAATGATTCACCAAAAGCAAATTGCCCGACGAGAGGCGGCGGATGAAGAAGCGAGAACCGGGGCTGGCGATTTTGCCGTCCTGACCTTTGCTCCATGTTGCGCCTTTGTCCGCGGAAAAACTTTCCCACAGATGACCGGCGCCGGTGCGCATGAGCATCCAGAGGCGACCGTCCTTGAGTTCCGTGATCATGCCTTCCTGGGCCGGATGAGGCGCTGTCACCGAGCCGCGCAGCCGCCATGTTTTGCCTTCATCGTGTGATATGCCGGCGCCTTGGAGATTTCTGGCAGAAGGAGCATTCCATAAACTCCACAGGTGGACGGGCGCATCAAAAAAAGCAACCGGCATGATCCATTCGCCGGAGGAGAGCACGGTGGGCTTGTTCATGCGAAATGAATAAGGCACATCGAAGCCGACCCGGAACATCGGACCGAAAACAGGCTCTGGTGCATCTGGATTTTCGCAAATCCTCGCGTAGACGCCATGCAAGCCGGTTTTAATATTGCTGTGGCAAAAAATATACCAGAGGCGTCCTTTCGGGTCCATCCACGGCGTGGGGTTATAATAGCGTTCCCCCTCCTTCTTGGGGGCGGCCATGACTTGCAGCGGCGAATGCGTTTTGCCGCCGTCGTCGCTATAACACAGAACCACCCTGTTCGCCGGGTCCGGCTCATATGTACCGCCTGTAAACCAAGTAAAGAACAGGCGTCCCCCGGATGTGCGTTCCAGTCCGGGACTGCCCTGCCAGAGGCGCCTGGCGACAGCCTCGTCCAGCGCGGCACCGGTTGCATTATCCGCCTTTGCAAAAAAGGGCGCACTGCCAATGGCAAGGCAGATTGCAACGATGGTCATGGACGGATTTTTCATGAGGATGTTTTTTGCCACTGCATCATTCGAACTATCTGGCAAACAAGCTCTCATATTTGATTTTGGCAAAATATATGGATGTCTGGCCCTCATGCCCGGAATAATATGACATCCATAATTCATCCTTGTTGACGAGCAGGCCTGGATAACTGGTGTCTTTTCCGCTCGGGAGTTCCAGCAGTTGGACCGCCCTGCCATTTTTATCCAATGTGAAAAGAGCCGTGCGGGCATTAAAGGTCGTGTTCGTCTTTTCGCCAAATGACCGGGATGCAATGATGGTTTTCCCATTGGGCAGGGTGATGATGCCGGGGCCTCCCAGGCGAATGCCAAGGTCGTCCCATTTCCATTTCGTATAATCTTTTTCACTGTAACCCAGCCAGCCATTGCCGGCTCCCCGCCTGATAATAATGCGCATTTTGCCGTTTTCCGGAATCTCAACAGCCGCTTCGTTTGGATTTCCGGGGACATCAAGCCGGGTTACCAGTTCGTAGTTGATGCCATCCGGCGTTTTTACCAAAAAGACTTTCCACTCCTCCTTGGGCGGGTGTTGTTGATATACGACACCGTATCCGGTATCCTTGTCCCATGTTACCCGCCACAGCCAGTTTTTGTCGAATTGAATGCGCGAGTCAATCATGACCGGCCGCGGGTCGGAAAATATTTTTGCATTTTTATCCTTGAATGAGACATACGGCGACCGGCTCATCAACTGTCCGTTTTTATACACACTCGCGCCAATCGATACCATCAACCGCCCGTCCGGTGTGATTGATAATTTCGGGTCCCGCAGATCCAATCCTTTTTTGGCTATGAGCGCGGCGGATTTCCATTTGTTTCCATCCGGGGAAACGAGTATGCGTATTTTACCGTCGCCTGTACCGTCCTTGGCCGGAGTATGGCCTGTTCCCTCCCGGAATGTGCAATAATATTGTCCTTCATATTCCATCAGGTCGGTAAAGGCGTTATGTGGCGCCGAACTCCATATTTTCTTTACGGAGTAAACAGGCTGGGTTTGGGCCGCTGTTGTCACCGTGAGGCACGACAAAAGCGCCAGTGCGGGAAAAATTCCCCTGATGATTGTTTTCATGAGTGAGGGTTTGAAGGTCCGGGGGCGGGCTGATGCGCCGGGACGATTTGCGGTTATTGTCATATTCGTATTCGTGTTCATATTCATATTTAATATTAATCCTGTTTATGTTGGAGGTTGAAATGCCATTCACATCCGGATCGGTCACCAGCTTTGCCGCACGGTAGCGATGAAGGTGTTGCGGTGGCCGCCGTAGGGGAGGTAATTGTATTCATAGGACACGGCGAAAAGCGTCGTCTTCGTGAGCATCGCGCGCAGGCCCACGCGGCCAAGGATGGTGTTGGTGTCATATTTGTCGCCGCGGATGGGCAGGCGTGTGCCGGGGTGCTCCATCAAGATGGCCTCGATGTCCGTCCGCTTGTTGTCCAGGTTGCGGCGCAGGCCGAGGCCGACGTCAATCATACCGGGGAGACCCCGGGGCATCGTGATTTCCTGGCTGCCGTCGATGCGCAGCACGGCCTGCGGGATGCCGATGCGAATGTTGCCGAGGCGCACGGCGCCGGCGCTGGTTTCGGTTTCCTTGTAGTCGCGCAGGGAAAGGGTCGTGTAATGAATGCCCGCGGAGGGCCTGATTTGCCCGCTCTTGAAGGGAAACACGCGGCCCGCCTCCACGCTGGCGGCAAGGCTGTTGAGGTCGTAGGAGCCGTTCACGCGCCCGCCGAGCGGCTCGTAGCGTTCCGTCTTTGCGTCGCCGAAACCATGTGCGAGGTTCGCGGCAGCGTAGCAGTCGCCCCAGCGTTTCGCGCCATACAGGCCGAGGATGGGCAGGCCGATGCCGGTGGTGGCGTCAGTGGCGGTTTTCAGGTCCGTGTCGGTGTAGCCGAGACAGGCGCCAAGCATGAAATTTTTTGTGGAAATCCAGTCGTAACCGAGCACGAAGGCGAAAGTGTTATCCGTGTAGCCGAGGTATTCGTTGGTGCTTTCGTGCTCGCCAAAGCTGCCGATGACGCGCGTCCAGATGGCTTTTTCGCCGGCGGGCACATTGGTTCCAACCATCGGGGAGAGGAGTTCTTCGCCGAGGTGCAGATGAACGGCGTCCATCGAGGAGCGCATGGCGTCGAAGCCGGCGGCGATGTCCTTGCCAGGTTCGAGCGCCATGTCGTAGGCGGTGATGCGCAACTGGTTTCCGTCAACGACGTCGACGATCATGAACACGCCATCCTGGTTGGCGTTGTATGCGGGCGTGCCGGTGATGCCGCCGGCGGCGGTGACGGCGGCATGGATGCCGGTGCCCAGGCGGCTGCCGAGGCGCACTTCGCCGCCGTTGGTGAAGCCCAGCGTGCCGGAAAGCGCGAGCGGGCTTATGCGGCGTGCCGAGCCAAGGGGTGTCGAGCCAAACACCAGCGCGCCGCCGTCCACGATCATGTTGCGCGCCTGCACGTCCTGCGCGCCGGCTGTTGCCAGCGCGCCGCGCACGGTGATGTCGGCATCGGCGCCGCCGAGCGCGCCGGCTACGCTTGCGGTGATGCGCGAGCCGGCGCCGATTTCGAGTTTCCCGAGGATGCTTGCCCGGCTGAGGGTAAGCGTGCTGTCGGTGAACAACACACGGTCGCCCGTGAACGAGGCCGGAACCTGGCCGGATTCGACGCCGCGAAATTCAAACGTGGAGCCGGCGGCGATGACCACCGTGCCGGCGGCGGACTCGGCGCGGCGCGCGATGACGAGCGGGGTGTGAACCTCCAGTTGCGCGAAACTGTTGTAACCGGAGAGCGTGACGTCACCGGCGCCGTCGAGCACAATGCCGGCTCCGCTGATGGCGCCGGAAAATTCCACGGCGCGCCCGTTGGTGGCGACGGTGAGCGTGCCCGTGCCGGCGATGAGGTCGCCCGGGATGTTCAGCCCGGCGGCATCAATGGAGAGCAGGCCGGACGGGGCGCCGAGCGTCAGGGCGCCGCCGCCGAGCGCGGCGCTGCCGGCCAGGCCGATTTCGCCGGCTTGAAAAACAATCCCGCCGGTGTGGCTGCTTGAGCCGGAGAGTGTCCACTTGCCGGCGCCTGTCTTGACGACGGCGCCCGCGCCCGTGAAAGCGCCTGCGAACTCCGCGCCGGCGGCGTCGATGTCCATGGTGAGCCGGGCGCCGCCAAGCCCGACGACGCCCATGCCTTGCAGTTTTGTGAGTGTCTGGTTGTGGCCGTCGAGGTCGAGCGTGGCGCCGGCGTCAACAATGACGGTCGCGTTTGCCGCCGGGGCCAGCATATCCGCCGCGCCCGCGCGCAACACGCCGTTGCGCACGGCGAGGGTGCCGGAAAATCCGGTCATGTCTGATTCGAGCGTCGCGGTGCCCACGCCGGTTTTGGCGAGTGTGGTGTCCGCCGCGCCGGCCAGCGCGCCGGCCAGCGTCATCCCGTGCCCGGCGCTGTCGAGCACGGCGGTCACGCCGGGGGCGATGAGGATGTTGCCGTGCAACGACAGGTCAGCCGACGCGCGCAGCGTGGCGTCGCCGGCGAAGGTGATGCCGGCGGTGTCCGGCGTGGTGAGCTGTTCGCCGCTGCCGATGACCAGTGTGCCGCCGCCAATGCTGACGCCTCCGGTGAAGGTGTTTTTGCCGTTTGCAAACGTGAGCGTGCCGGCGCCGGTTTTCACGAGTTTTCCGGTGGCGCCGGTGATGCCGTTTTGCTGCACGTTGCCGTCGCTTGCGTGGATGCCGCCGCCAGTGAAGGTGTGGTCGGCGTCGCCGCCCACGATGATGTCGGCCACGCGCATTTGCCCCGCGTCCACAAAAATCACGCGACTGGCGGCGCTCGCGGAGCCGTCGAAAATCACACGGTCGCCGTAGCTATATTGGTTGACTGCGCCAACCGCGCCGCTGTCGGTCCAGTTTGCGTTGGCAAGGTTCCAGGTGGCGCTGCCGTTGCCCGTCCATGTCATTGCGCGGGACTGATCGGAGGTCATGACGAGTTCGAGCGCGCCGGCGACATCGGCGAGCGTCGCGGTGATGCGTCCGCCGGCGGGCAGCGCCATGCCGCTGATGGTCACGCCGGTGCTGGCGGCGAGGGCGGTGATGTTGCCGAGGTTGAATGCGCCCGTGGCGAAGGAGGTGAGGTCGATGGTATTCGTGCCGCTGATGGCGGTTGTGCCCATTTCGAGGATGCGGTCGCTTCCCTTGTAGGCGCCGTCGGCATTGGTGAACAAATCGAATTTAAAAATCGCGCCGCCGGTCACGGTCAGGTTGTGGACGGTCAGCGTGCCGGATTGCGCGTCGCCCAGGCCGGCCTCCAGGATGCCGCCCGACGCGATGGTGACGCCGCCGCCGTTGCCCGCCGAGCCGATGCCGTCAAGCGTGGCGCCGGATATCACGGTTATGTTTCCGCCAAGCGCGGCGGTGGGGGTGGCCAGCGTCAGCCTGCCGGCGTCAACGATGACCGCGGCGGCGCCGGTGGCGTTGCCGCTGGTGAGCAGCATGGCTCCGCCGCCGGTTTTGCGCAGCACGGCTCCCGGGCCGCCGGCGGACAATGCGCCGTCATAAACAAGCCCTCCGGAGTCGATTTTGATTTCGGCGGTTTTGCCCGCGGCGATGGACAGGCGTTCGTTCAGCGTGCCGTTGACCGTGCCGGCGGCGCGCAGCGTGCCCGAGTCGGAAAACACGATGCCGGCGGTTCCCGATCCGAGTTGCGCCGCGTGGCTGAAGGTGATCATGCCGCCGGCTACGTCGATGCCGCCTTGGAACACGTTTGCCCCGGTGTTGGCGAACACCAACTCGCCCGAGCCGCTTTTAACCAGCTTTGCCGGGCGCGCAAAACCCGGATTGCCGGCGGCGTTCAGGGAGGCGGTGATTCCGCCCGCGCCTTGGAATTCGTAACGGGCGCCGCCCGTCACTTCCATGCCGGAAACAACGACGCCTTCGGGCGCAAGCGTGATGGTGCGGTTGCCGGGGTTCGCGGCGTCAGCCACGCTGTCGAACAGCACCCTGTCCGCGCTGAAAAACAGGGCTTCCCGGGAGCCTTCCGTGTCGGCCCAGTTTTTTTGCCTGCTGGAATCAATTGTGCCCCAGGCCGCGCTGTCCGCCCCCGTCCATTTCATGACGAGGTTGTTGATGGTGGTCAGCGCGACGCCGATTGAATTTGTGCCGGGGAAGAGTTGGGCGTCGGTGCGCGAACTGTCCGTCACACCGGACACCGTGAGGGAAAAGCCGGAAAGGTCCGCGCCACCCGTGCCGCTCCATTCCAGCAGCGCAAAGGTGCCGGTGGCGAGGAGGCCGAGGTTGATGATGGCGGAACCGGTGAAGCTGATGTTTTCGGCCCGGAGTTTGCCGGCCGAGCCGCTGGCAAAAAGGTCGTGGTTGAAAGTAACGCCGTTGCCCACGATGACATCGCCCATCACGTGAAGCGTCTCCGCGCCGGTGGCGGTTTCAGAGCCTGCGACGAGATTTGCGCCGGCATCCAGCGTGAGGCTGGTGCGGTTTTCGCTGACGGTGTCGTCCTGCCTGTGGGTGACGAGGGTGCCGGAGCCGCCGAAGGTCGCGCCCGAGGCCACCATGATGACGCCGCCGAGAGAGGCGTTTTGATTGCCGAGCAGGAGCGAGCCGGCGCCGACGTTGACCGTGCCTTGGAAGTAGGAGTTGTCCGCGTGGAGGATGAGGCGGCCCGCGCCGGCGCCGGTGAGGTCGAGGCGGGCGCTGTCGCCGGTCGCATCAACGGTCGCGATGGAGTCCCATTCCAAGGGATTGCCGGCCTCGCCAATCTGGACGGTGACACCGGTCGCGATGTCGAAGAAGAGGCGGGTTTTGGCGGAGGCATTGTTGTTTTGGCTGGAGAGGTAAAAACCGCCGGCCTTGGCGAGGGGATCGAAAGGGGCGGTCCCGGTCGTCGTTGCGGCGGTGATTTCAGCGGCGGTCATGTCGGAGCCTTTGGCCATGTTGCCGGAATAGACAAAATGGGTGGTGGCGGTCGTACCGGTGTATTTGAGGAACACGCCCTCGCCCTCCTCGGTGACGGTGATGGCGTCGCCAATGGCGCCACCGTAGCCGGAGAAGTTGTTGGAGAGGTCAACCAAGTCCCAGAATTCGAGGGAGGAGCGCGCGCGCGTGCTGATGGCGCCACCGTGGCGGCGCGCCCAGTTGCCGGTGAAGGAGGTGTCGCGAATGATGGCGAGCCTCATTTGGGTGGCGAGCATGTTGATGGCGCCGCCGTGACCGCTGAGGGCGTTGCCCAGGAGGATGCCGCCCTGGATATTGTTCCAACCGTGGGCGTAATTGCCGGTGAAAACACCCGAGTTGATGGTCAGGGCGCCCAGGCCATTGATGGCGCCGCCCAGCCGGGCGTTGTTTCCATCAAACAACACATCGGTGAGGAATACCTGGGCGACCATTCCAAAGTAGATGGCGCCGCCGCCACTCGAATTGACGCCGTTGTTTTTGTCCAAATACGAGAACGTGCCTTTGTTTTCGAGGAAATCGACGTTTGTGAGATGGAGAATTCCGATGGAGCTGTTCGTGCCGATGCTGAACACACCGCCATCCGCCTCGACGGAATTGTTGACAAACCGGACGCGGCCCGTCGTGTACAGCGGCTCGATGCGGATGGTTCTGTTGCCCGAGATTGCGCCGAAGACGCCACCGGCAATATTGCCGCTGTCGTTGTTCGAGACGGTCACGGTGATGTCGTCGGCAACGAGCCATGTGGTGGAAGCATTGGCCGCAAACCTCTGGGAGCCGCCGGAGCCGTCGTAGGTGGCATTGGAATGAAATTCGTAGGCGCCGTTGCCGGGCACCTGGGAGCGGGCCGGGAGCGCGAAAAACGCCGGGGCCGCCAGCGCGCAGGCGAGCGCGCGGGAGATGATGGAGCGGGGAATGAGGGAGTGCATGGGAGTTTTCATGGGATGGGAATTTTTCCGTCGGGTGGTTGGAAGGAGGGGCGGTTGGGTTGGGTCAGAAAGCTCCTTTCACGCCTATCGAGACGTAGGAGGCGACGGTGCGGCGCTGGTATTTTTGCGCGTAGGAGGGGGTGTCGGCGGCGCGGCGGTAAATGATGATGTCGTCCGCGAACAGGTCGTTGCAATTGGCGAAAAGGGTGAGGGCGCGCGAGAGGCTGTATTCGGCGGTGAGGCTCCAGCGGGTGCGCGGAGCCTGGTATTCAAAGGTGTCGGGCGGCATGAGCCAGTAGGTTCGCGTGCCACTGGTGGCGGAGCGCCCGGTGCGCGCCATCTTGGTCTCGCCCTGGTAGGCGACGGAGAGGCGCAGCGAGAAGCGGGGGCGGATGTAATTGATGCCGGCGGAAAAAACGTCGGGGGAGAAGCCGATGAAGTCCTCCGCGTTTGGCCCGGCGATTTTGAGGTGAGTATAGTTCACCCAGACTTGCGTCTTTTGCAGCCGGGAGGGCAGGAAAAACAAGTCCTGCCGGTAGCTGAATTCGACGCCGGTGAGGTTGGCGTCGCCGATGTTTTCCTTGCGGATAAACTCAACATTGCCTGTTTCCAGCAAGGGGTTGATGTCGGGCGGGCTGGCGCCCAGCGCGAGCAGTTCGTCCTCCGTGGCGACAATGCCATACCTGTCGGCAAAGAAGTTGCTGATGTTTTTGCGATAGACACCGATGGAGCCGAAGCCACCCTTGAAGTGGTAGGAGTCGAAGGAGAGGTGGAAGCTGTCCGCCGCCCACGGCTTCAGGCCGGGATTGCTTATCCTGATGCGGTAGATGGAATCATCCTCGGTGATTTCCGGGAGGGTGAGGCCGGCGACGATGTCGCCGACGTTGGGGCGGCCAATGGTGCGGGCGTAGGCGGCGCGGGCGACGAGGTTGGGCGTGATGGCGAAGTTGATGTTCACGCTGGGATAGACGCCGCCGTAGGTCCGGCTCATGTGGAGGGCGCGGACTTGATACATGCGCCGGTACAGCTCCCCGTCATCGGGATAAGTCAGGTAGCCGCCGCTGGCCTCGTCCCTGATGCGATTGCCATCCGCGTCGCGCACCCAGCGGGTGTTGAGGTCGGTGCGGCCCACCCAGCCGTCAACCTTGGTGCTCTCGTAGCGGGCGCCGATGGCGGCATGGAGGCGGTTGTTGAAGAGCCGGATGTCGGCGCGCAGGTAGCCGGCGGAAATATCCTCGCGCAAGAGCTTCGAGAGGTTGGCGCGGTTCGAATATTCCTCGGTCTCGGTGCTGGAGTAGGGCTGGAAATACTCCGGGAAATCCTGCGTGAGGTTCCAAATTTTCACCGGGCTGATCCAGCTGACGGGCACGCCGCCGATGCTTGAGACGATCGAGGTGTCAACAAGGTCGTAGTGATTGACCATCCGCGGGTCGCCGGAAACCTGTCCATAGAGGGGATGGTTGCCGCCGCTTTTCATGCGCCAGACGGGAAGCTCGCGCTGGTTGTCGCGCTCCTCGCGATTGAACGCGCCACCGGCCTTGAGCGTGAAGTGGCGGCCAAAAATACGCTCGAGGTCAAGGCGGCCTTCGTAGTTGTCCGTGATGTAGCGGCCATACTCCCCCATGCGAACGAGGTTGAGGTAGAGGTCGTCGGTGGAGTTTGGAGAGACGATGGCGCCGTCGGTTTTGGTGGCGACGGTGCTGGTGGGCAGGATGCTGTCGGTGGTGTTGATGCCATCGCCGGCCACACGAAGGCCGGAGATACTGCCCGTGCCGAAACCGGTGGCGTAGCCCTGGTCGTTGTTGGTGCGCAGGCGGGAAGCGTGGGAATAGGAGCCGTTGGCCTCGATGCTCCAGTTGGAGGCGCGGCGTCTGTAACGGAAGGTGAGATGGTCGGTCCCGGTTTCGAGACGGTAGTTGTAGGCGGAGTTCGTGCCCTGGTTGTAGCTTCCGGTGGCGGCGCTGTTGGCGGTGGTCGTGGCCGGATCGCCATCGGCGGGGACGCCGGCATTATAGGCGGGATTCCCGCCGTTGTTGGCGCCATAGATAACCTCCAGGCGGTTGAGCGAGCGATCCTCGCGGACTTCGCGATGGCGGAAGGCAAGGGCCAGCGTGCTGCGCTGCGAAAGGCGGATTTCCACGCCGGCCTGGATGTCCTGCGTCTGGGTGATCATCGCGGAATACTGCCAGACGCCGCTGTTCAGGGCGATGGGGTAGCCCCCCTTCATGAGGCCGGGGTAGGTTCCTTCCGGCGCATTCGGATCATACGGCTCCGTGTCGCCTTCAAATCTCACGGGCCAGCCGGAATCGCCCCACATGACGGTGGCGTTGTTGAAGCGGACGCCTTCCCAGAGGTTCCACTGGGCGACTTCCGTCAGCGTGTCCGGGGGGAGCTGTTTCCACGTCTTGGAGAAGCCGGCGTTGAAGACGAGTTTTTTGCCGGCGGGAACCACGGCCCTGAGGCTGAAGGAGGGCTGCTTGTTTGCGGCGGAAAGCGAGGGGATTGCCGCCTGCGGGCTTCTGCCGGAGAAGGAGAAATCATCGTTGGTGGCGAGATTCATGGTGAGCGAGTAGTGGAGCCGGGCGGTCCTGATGCCGAGCAGGCCCTGCGAGACGAGGTTCATGGTGCCGCCCAGCCCCGAGGCGGGTTTGTCGGGCGTGGGCACCTTGGTGATTTCGACGCGCTCGACGTTGATCATGGGCACATCCTGGAGGGAAAGTTCGCGTCCGCCGGTGAGCGCCAGGTTGTCGATGCCCGTGCTCGCCACGGCGCCGCCGTCAAGCGAGACATTGGTCATGTGCGCCGGAAAGCCGCCGAGCGAGAGATACCCGGCGCTTTCGCCGTCGTCGATGATGGAGACACCGGGCAGGAAGCGCAGGTAATCGCCGATGTTTTCGAAGCCCTGGCCGGGAAGCTCGTCGAGGGCGAGGATGTGGGAGATGCTGGCGGCGTGGCGCTGCTCGTTCATGGCGATTGCCTGCGCGGCCATCTCGCGATCGGCCACGACGGAAAACCGCTCCATCACGACAACGCTGCCTTCGGCGCCGGGGGCGCGGGCGCGTGGCACAGGGCCTTCGCGGCGGATTTGGAAATCGTGCGTGGCGGTCTGGCTGGCGGGCACCGTTATCGTGGCGGTTTGTGTCTCGAAGCCGAGATAGGAGACGATCAGCGTCACGTCGCCCGCATGCACGCCATCGAAATGGAAATGCCCGTCTTCGCTGGTGAGCGTCTCGCGAGGCGTACCCTCGATGATTACCCTGGCCTTGGAGACAGGCAGGTCGGTGGCGGCATTATAAACAGTTCCCTCAATGGCGCCGTTGGCGACGGCGGGGATGTTGGCGGCGGGGATGGCCGGCGCGGCCGGCGTAGCCGTGGTTTGCGCCGGCGCTTGCGAACCGGCGAAGACAAACGCGCCTGCAACAAACAGCGCGGTCGGGAGGATTCCGAGGAACCGGACATGGGGGATATGGGAGGTTTTGGTTTCCATGGATAGTTTACTGGTTTTGCAAGGGCGGGAGGCGGAAAAGCCGGTGCTTCATTTTGCCTGCGCGACGAGCCATTCCTCGATGGCGGCGTGCTCCTCGGGGAGTGTGTTGTGGCCGGTGATGAGGGCGAGGTTCAGGGATTTCGGCGCGGTGATAACGTTGTAGGCGGCGAACAGCGAGGTCGGCGGGCAGGTTTCGTCGTTATAGCCCCAAGTGTAGAGGCCGGGGGCCTTGACGCGGCGGGCAAAATTGACCGTGTCGTAGTAGGCGGTGGTCGCGATTTTCGCGGGGTTTTTGGCGTGGAAACTTTCGCCGGTTTTCGGATCGGCGCGGAACATGTGCGGCCAGCCGCCGGCGCGGCCATGCAGGTAGCCGGTGACATCGCAGTAGGCGGGATAGATCGGCGCAAGAGCGGTGACACGGTGGTCGAGTCCAGCAGTGACGACGGAGAGCTGACCACCCTGGCTGCCGCCGGTGACGAGAAGGTTTTTGCCGTCCCAATTCGGGAGGGAAACGAGGTAGTCGTTGGCACGGACGCAGCCGAGATAGACGCGGCGGTAGTAGTAGGTGTCGCGGTTGTCGAGGTTGATGGAATTGTAGTTGGAGAGAATGGCGGCGAGGGACTGGTAGACACTGGCGGGCATGTTGACGGGGATGCCGTGAATACCGATGGTGAGGGTGATGAAGCCGCGCGCGGCGAAGGCGGCGTCGACGCTGGCGGGCAGGTAGCCGCGGACGCCGGCGCCCGGGACGCGGAGGACGGCGGGGTATTTGCCGGGCGTCTTCGGCTCGCAGAGGATGCCGTGGATGCGACTGGGGTGGGGAGGCATTCTGATATTGTGAATGGCAACGTGATAGACGTTGACGGTGTCGGTGCAGTGCTCGGGGAGGAGCGTGCGGATGGCTTCGACGGGGATTTTGGCGAGGTCGGCCCTGGCGGCATCCCAGAAGGCGTCGAAGTCATCGGGGTTGGTTTGTGTGGGCTGGATTTTTTCCGGCGAGAAGGCGATGGTGGCAGCTCCCTTGTAGTTTTTTCCGGCGATGGTGGTGGCGGCGGTGCAGCGGAGAAAGCCGGGGTGTGACAAAGTGCCGGCGTCAATGACGAGTCCGGTGGCGGGGATGGGAACCTTGTCTTTCCCGATACTGGCGGGCATTTGCTCGGGGCCGATTTTGAAGGAGACAACGGCATCCTTGAGCGGCAGATTGTCGGCGAGGACAGTGATGGTGAACTTTACTTTTTCACCAACGGCGCAAGTCCAGTCGGGCCGGTCGGGGGAGACGAGGACCTGGATGGCGGCGATGCGCGCCTGTGCGAAGGCCGGGACGGGTTGGATGGCATTCGTGCTTTGCGCGAACGCGGAAGCAGCGAGCATGAGGGTGAGGAGGACGGTTGTTTTTTTCATGATGGCGGATGGCAAAATTTGCGGAATTGGCAGGCCGGAATTGGGAAGTCCGCAATGGCTGCGCGGACGCGGGCAAAGCGGCGGGATGTTTGCGAGTGACGGGCTGGAAGCGAGGGCGGTGGGAAGGAGGCGGGAAGCGGGAAGTGGAAGGCGGAGGCGGAAGGTGGAAGGCGGGAAATCTGGCGGCTTGAGACTGGCGTCCGGTGTCATGACGTGCGCCAATGAATGCAACGTGGAGCGCCGGCAGAAAGAATAATCTTCTGGTATTATTTCATGACCAAAAACCAAAAAATGTTTTGCAAACCATGCCGTGCGCCAGATGATGCCGGGCTTCCATTTCACCCAACCGTCCACGCCCATGATCGCCCTTCCTCAAAAAAGAACACTGGAACTCCAGACCGCGGAAATCCTGCGCGGGCAGATTGATCAGGGCGCATGGAAAGCGTGGCTGCCGGCGGAAAGGGCGCTGTGCGAAATGCTCCAGGTCAGCCGCATCACGGTGCGGGCCGCGCTGGGACAGTTGCGCAGGGACGGCGTCATCGCCGCCGAGGAAAGGGTGGGCAACAAAATCATCCGCCGCCGGAAAAACGCCTCCGGCGCCGGCAGCGATGTCGCACTGCTCGTGAGCAGCGAGCTGCATCACCTCCTGCCCTCGATCATCCTCTGGGTTGACCAGCTCCGCGCGATGCTGGCCGCGCGCGGCAGTCATCTGCACCTGTTCTCCGGGCAGAACTATGCCCGGCGCAACCCGGCGCCCGCGCTGAAAAAGCTTGTGCGGCAGCATCCGCATCCGTGCTGGATACTGCTCAGTGTGAACAGGGACGTGCAGGCGTGGTTTCAGAAAAACGCCATCCCGTGCGTCGTGGCGGGATCGGTCCACGAGGGGATCGAGCTGCCCGGTTGCGACGTGGATTATCGCGCAGCCTGCCGCCACGCCGCCAGCCTGTTCCTGCGGCGCGGGCACCGCCGCATTGCGCTGCTCGCCAAGCACTCGCGGGCGGCCGGCGATATTTGCAGCGAGGCCGGTTTCTCGGAGGCGTTCACGCACCCCGGCTTTGCGGACGCCGCGCCAGTGATCTGCCACTGCGATGACACGGCTGAGGGCGCCGCGAAAGCCGTGCGTCAAATGATGGTGCGAAAGTCCCCTCCCACCGCGCTGCTGGTGCTCACCCCCTTCCATTGCCTCACGGTCATCAGTTGCCTCAGCCAACTCGGCTACAACGTGCCGCGGGATGTGTCGGTGATTTCCCGCTACAGCGAGACATTTCACGACTATCTGCTGCCCCGTCCGTCCGGATACACCATCAAAACACGGCTGTATGCCCGGACGCTGCTGCGCATGATCGCGCCCGCGCTCAACGGCAGCCTGCCCGCCGCCCGCGTCCGTTACATTATGCCAGAGTTCCTGGAGGGCAACACGGTGTCGTCCCCGCCGGCGAGAGCGTGAAACTCCCCGCCAATGAATGCCGCGGGCCACGTTTGCTTTTGCACAACGAAACCGCTCCTGTTTTCAGAACCCAAAACCTGGACGAAATGCCCGGCATCATGGGAGGCCACACTGGTTATTCGCGGCCTGACACAAGGGCAAGGTCAGGCCCTGCGCGGCCGAGGCTTTGCGAGTTGCGTAATATCAATTATCCGGTGGCGCGGCGAGGACCCGCCTTGCAGATTTGTTCACATCGGCAAGGTGAAGGAGCAGGTGTAGAGGCGGCCGAGCGGCGAGCCGCCGCGGTAGCCGGCAATGGTGTCGGCATAGAGCGGGTCTTCGTCAAAGCAGTTCGCTATGCCCACGCCAATGCGGAGGCGTTTGCCAAACTTGCCGATGATCGCCGTCCGGAATTGGTAGCTGAGGTCGAAGTTCACCGTCGTGTAGGTGACGTTGTCGGAGCCGTCGGCGGGCGCGATCAGGCGCGCGCCGGTGTGGTTCACGCGCATCACGGTGTTCCAGCCTTTGTGGCTCCATGAGGCTTGTCCTTGGAATGTCCAGTCGGGCGGGCCGCCGTTGCGATAAACGTAGTCAACGCCCGGATACGCCTGATAGTCCGACTCAAATACCCGCGTGGCGTAGGCGCGGAGCAGGATGCGTCCGTACTGCTGCGAGGGCAGGCGGTACTCGAGCGAGAAATTCATGTCGCGGGACTCGGATTCGCCGGTGTTGCCGGGGGTGGTGTCGATGGCGGTGATGCGTCCGGGCAGGCCGAGCGCGATGTCTTCGGCGGAGGGCGTGTCGCGGATGACGCGTCCGGGGAACGAGTTTTCGTTGTTGATGATTTCCTGCGCGCTGAAGCCGCTTTGATAGATGCGGTGGCGCTGGCGGATGTTGTGCGTGGCGGTGAAGCGGAGACCTTGCGCAAAGGGCGGTTCGATGGTGAAGCCGCAGGTTTTTGTTTCGTTTTTCGAGGTCACGGCTTCGATGGTGCCGCGTTTGAAGACGTTGACGTCCGTGACGGGTTCGTCGTCGCGCGCGCGGTCGATGAAGGTTTCGGTGACGAGGGATTCGGAGCCGGCGAGGTTGGTGGTGGCGGGCGTGTTTTCATAGACCGAATAGCGGGCGCGCAGGAGCAGGGGCCGCCATGGCGACCAGACGACGCCTCCGGCGTAACTGCGGCGGCGGCTGTCGTCGCTCTGGATGTTTTGCCAGCCGGATGCCGATGTTTCGAGGCGGCGCAGGAGCGGCGCGGGATTTGTCCTTCCAAAGATGGGGACGTTGATCGAGGTGGAGACGGCGCCGGCGTCGATGGTCTGGCGTGTCTTGGGCGGGTCGCCCGAGGCGGGGTGCGTGTTTTCGCGGTCGCGTTGGTGGTGGGTGTAGTTGCTGGCGATGGCGAAGCGGAGGGAGCCTCCGGGGAGGATCATGAGGGGGCCGTTGGTGGAGGCGGCGAGGCGGATGTAATTGTTAATGTCCTGCCGCGAGCGGTGAATCGTGAGGCCGGGGTAGAGGTGCGCGTTGACGGGGCCGGCGGAGGGGTCGCCGAAGGGGTTGAAGCGGAGCGCGGGGTCGGGCGAGATGAGCGAGGCGGTGAACTTGTCTTTGTCGAGGTCGGTGGCGTCGGTGCGCGAGCGGGTGTGCTGGTATCCGAGGCTGGTGTTCCAGTTCCACGTTTTGCTGTAGTCGCCGGGCGCCGGCGGTGTGAGGTCGCCGATTCTGCCGTTTGCCTTGAGGCCGAATTGCGCGTTGTGCGTGCGCGTTTTTTGCGTCGTGGGGCCGAACTCGGTGTGGACGAGGCCGACCCGGATGTCCTGCCCGAAGGGGTTGTAGGCGGCGGGGACAAGCGTGGCGGATGATGCGGCGCTGACGGGCGGCTGGCCGATGCGGTCGGTTTTTGTGGTGGAATAATTTCCGCTGAGGCTGATGCGGAAGCGGTCGCCGCGTTTGTAGGTCACGGCGGCGTTGGTGCTGTAACTCGTCGCGGGCGCGGTGAGCATGCGGTACGAGGATGTGTTGAAGCGGCGTTGCGCGTAGGCGGTGGGGGAGAGCGCGGTGTCGCCGGGGATGAATTGCGCGGGCGTGAGCGAGAGGCCGTTTTGGTTTTCGGGCACGAGGGCGGAGGCGACGGGGTTGCCGTCAGCGTCGGTGATGCCGTTGAGGTCGCCGCTGGCGGCTTGCACGACGGCGGGGGCGCCCCAGGCGAGGCGCATGTCGGTGCCGCCGCGCGCGGTGTGGTCCTGGTTGCGCGAATACTCGCGGGCGCTGGCGAGGAGTTCGTTTGTTTTTGTCATGCCGCCGCCAAGAAAATAGCTCCACCTGCCGCGCGTGCGGTTGATGGAGAATTTTGTGTTTTGTTGAAATCCGCCGCCGGCAAACGCGGCGCGGATGCGTTCGCCGATTTCGCCTCCGATGAAGTCTTTTTTGAGAATGATATTGATGACTTTGCCCTGCGCGTAGGCGCCAAGCTCGGGGATGGAGCCGTAGAGGCTGACTTGCACGCGCTCGATCATGTCGAGCGGGATGGAGGCGGGGTCGATGTGCGCGGGCTGGCCGTCGATGAGGATGACGACTTCGTCGCCGTCTTCGCCGGGCGGCAGGTCGTCCAGAAAATCCTGCACGCTGAACGCGCCCGAGTCGCTGATTTGCGCGGAGTCGTAGGTTTGCACGGGCTGCGGTCCCTCGGTGGTGACGCCGCCTTCGCGCGAGGCTTTCACCGTGTAGGTGCCCAGCTTCACGGTGTTGTCGTCGGAGGACGGGGTGGGCGTCGAGCCGGGTGCGTTGCCGGAGGTGTCGGTCGACGCGGTTTCGGGAGTGACGCCGCCGACAGTCTGCCCAAATACAAATGCCGTGTTCAAAAACAGCGCGGACAATAAAATCATGCCTGTGGAACATGCGGAATAACAAAGGCGCGTGAAGGCGCGCGGATGGGTTTTGTCAGATGAAAAAAACACGGTGGCGGGTTGTTTGAGAGTGAAAAATGAGGAGGGTTGAGACCCGTGCGAGACGATGATTGTTCACGAAAGTTGCGGATGATTTGGGAGCGGTCAAAAATAATAGTCAGAATATTTATGCCGGGAGGGGAGAAGGGAATGAGGGAGTGGGGGAATGAGAGAGGAAGGAAATGAGGGATGAGGGAGTAAGGGATAAGGGGGATGAAGGAATGGGGGAATGAGAGAGAGACTGGGAGAGTGAGAGAGTAAGGGATTTATCCACTCCCTCCCTCATCCCTCCCTCCCTCATCCCTCACTCCCTCATCCCTTATCCCTCACTCCCTCATCCCTCCCTCATTGCATATTGACGGGCGGGGACTTCAAGGTATGAAGTTCATACCTACCGCCATGCATTGCCGCGAAATCCAATCTTAGCAAAGAACGCCCCGCCCTATGCTCACAGCCACCCAGCCAGAACAACAACAGGCCAGACGCGCTTCAGCGCGCGGCGGCGCTTCCGAGCATGGCGGCGACCTGCCGGGCAAGTTCGAGGGAATCATGCCGCAGCGCCACTCGCTGGCCGGGCAGGTCGTCAAGATAATCCAGACGGGCATCCAGAAAAACGCATGGCATGAGTGGCTGCCGGCGGAACGCATCCTGGCCGAATCGTTGCACGTGAGCCGCAGCACGTTGAGGACGGCGCTGGCGCAGTTGGAAAAAATGGGCGTCGTGCATGCCGAAAGACCGCTCGGCACCCGCATACTCGCCTCCGGAAAAACGCAGCGCGCCGCCGGGAAAAACCGCATCGTCGCGCTGCTGACGCCCGACCCGATCAGCGCGTTGCGCCCCAAGATCGCGCTGATCGTGGATGAATTGCGCGGGCAGCTCGCGGAGCTGGGTTACAGGCTGCACACGTTTCACGGGGCGCACTATTTCAGCTCGGCAAAAAACACGCGGCTCAAACAACTGGTGGCCGGGCATCCCCATGATTGCTGGGTGCTGACCCTGGTGCCGGACAGGGTGAAAAAATGGTTCCGGGAGCAAAACATCCCGTGTGTGGTTTCCGGCACGTGCGGGGCGGGCATCCACGTGCCGTTCGTGGATTTGGACTACCACGCGCTCTGCCGGCACGCGGCGGGGCAGATGACCGGACTGGGGCACACCCGGATTGTTTTTCTGACTGAAAATTCAACCAAGGCGGGCGACATGGAGAGCGAGCGCGGTTTTCTGGAAGGCATCGCGGCGGCCAGCAACCCACAGGTGTCCGGCCAGGTGATGCATCACGACAACACCGTCCGCAACGCACTGAAGGTGGTGGACCGGCTTTTTGCGGACAAGGCCGCGCGCCCCTCGGCCATGTTGGTTGCCAATCCATATTTTTATATACTTGTACACACCTATCTGTATGGGATGGGGCTGAAAATCCCCGATGACATATCGCTCATGTGCCGCGATGATGATTCATTCCTGAATTATACAAAACCAAGCCCCACGCGCTACTCGTTCGACTCGGCGCTTTTCGCGCGGCACCTGTTCAAGCTCATCATACAAACGATCGAGGGCACGGCGATTTTGAAGGACAACATTCACATCATGCCCGATTACGAACGCGGGGCCACGCTGGCGAGGAATGTCGCGGCGCCCTGAGCGGCGCCGGGGTTTCACGCGCTCATTATAATAATCATCATAATAATCATAATCGTAATCATAATCATAATAAACACATGATCATAATAACTGATGTTACGCGAACGGCGGCTTTTGGCAAAGCGGTCTCGCCGAGACCGCCGGGGCAAGCCGGAGGCTTGCCAGAACTTAGCCGGTGGTTGAGGTCGCAACGCGACCGACACCACCGGAACCCATGCGATAAAAATTCAGCATCCCGGAGGGATGCCAGAAACCCATATCACACGCCTCTGGCATCCCTCCGGGATGCGGTGCTTTTTATGTTGGGTTCCGGTGGTATCGCTCGCAAAGCCTCGCTTAACCACCGGCTAATATCTGGCAAGCCTCCGGCTTGCCCC
>JAISGL010000136.1 GCA_031263125.1 Opitutaceae bacterium
AATCACTGATGTTACGCGACTGGCAGGATTTCGTAGGGCCTGACCTTGTGTCAGGCCGCGCACGCGTGGGAAGCCGCACAGTAATTCGCGGCCTGACACAAGGTCAGGCCCTACGTGCCGCGTAACATCAGTGAATCATTTCCATCAAGTTTTCGTCCGCGTAACGGACGAGTTCCGCGTCGTGCGCCGGGTCTTCGTTCACCGCGTGGTCAAGGCTGTTGAGATACAGGTTGGCCAGCAGCGGCGAGATTACCCCGCCTTGCGGCGTGCCGGTGCGGTTCGTTTGGACTCTGGTTCCTCGCTGTGTGACGACCGTTCTGGCGGCCGTTTCGAGTATGTCTTCGCGTGTCAGTTCCCCTTACAGGGTCCAGTATCCCATAACGCGTGATAATTCGCATACGTTCTTTTGAATATATCAGTTGGTAATATTCCTTGCTTTTTAGCGGTAGCGCCGGGGCAAGCCGGAGGCTTGCCAGATATAAGCCGGTGGTTGAGGTCGCAACGCGACCGACACCACCGGAACCCAATATAAAAAGCACCGCATCCCGGAGGGATGCCAGAAACATATGGTACGCGCCTCTGGCATCCCTCCGGGATGCTGTTTTCCCACAAACCAATATCCGGTGGTGTCGCTCACCAAGCCTCGCTCAACCACCGGCTAAGTTCTGGCAAGCCTCCGGCTTGCCCTAGCGGTATCGCCCTGCCAGAATCCTGCCAGTCGCGTAACATCAGTTATGAATATATTGATATTTCGAAGCGAACTTCCACGCGTTATGCGATACTGGTGTATCTCGAAAATTCATCGCGGGCAAAGATGCCCGCGCTCCCAGGGCGGCACGTAATATCAGTTACGCGGCACACGCCGCTATTTTTTCTTGTTCAGCGCCGCTGTGAACCAGTCGCCGCCCAGGCTTTGGGTGGAGTCGCGGCGCGGGGCGCTTGTCGGGCCTCCCACCGGCGGTCTCGGAGAAATTGCCTTGCCCGGATTTCCGCCAGCTCTTGCACCGAGTTGCGGGTTGGCGCGCATGGAGAGCGCGATGCGGTTGCGGACGAGGTCGACATCCATGACGGTGACCATCACGCGCTGCGAGACTTTCACGACTTCCGCGGGGGTTCTCACGAAGGTGTCGGCGAGCTGGCTCACGTGCAGAAGGCCCTCCTGGTGGACTCCTATGTCGACGAACGCGCCGAAGGCGGTGACATTTGTCACGATGCCGGGGAGTTTCATTCCCGGCTTCAGGTCTTCGAGTTTGTTTATGCCTTCCTGGAAGGAGAAGGTTTCGAATTTTTGGCGGGGGTCACGGCCCGGTTTGGCGAGTTCGTTGACGATGTCGGTGAGGGTGGGGAGACCGACTTTGTCGGTGACGTATTTCTCAAGGGCGATTTTTTTGCGGAGTTTTTCGTCGTGCATCAGGTCGGCGACGGTGACGCCGAGGTCGGCGGCCATTTTTTCGACGATGCCGTAGGACTCGGGGTGTACGGCGGAGGCGTCGAGCGGGTTTTCGGCGCCGCGGATGCGGAGGAAGCCGGCGGCTTGTTCGTAGGCTTTGGGGCCGAGGCGCGAGACTTTAAGGAGTTCGGCGCGGGTTTTGAAAGGGCCGTTTTCGTTGCGGTGGGTGACGATGTTGGCGGCGATGGCGGCGTTGAGGCCGGAGACGTAACTGAGGAGTTGTTTCGAGGCGGTGTTCACTTCGACACCTACGCCGTTGACGGAGGAGATGACGCAGTCGTCGAGCGCGCGTTTGAGGGCGTTTTGGTCGACGTCGTGCTGGTATTGTCCGACGCCGATGGATTTGGGGTCGAGTTTCACGAGTTCGGCGAGGGGGTCCATGAGGCGGCGTCCGATGGAGACGGCGCCGCGCACGGTGATGTCGTGGTCGGGAAATTCTTCGCGGGCGACTTCGCTGGCGGAGTAGATGGAGGCGCCGGATTCGTTGACCATGACGATGGGGATGTTTTTCGGGAGGCCGAGGTCGCGGATGAAGGTTTCGGTTTCGCGTCCGGCTGTGCCGTTGCCGATGGCGATGGCTTCGATTTTGAAGAACCCGGTGAAGCCTTTGATTTTTTCGACGGCCTCGTCGTTGCGGGCGGCGCCTTGGTCGGGGTAGACGACGTCGTTGTGGAGGAGTTTGCCCTGGCGGTCGAGGATGACGACTTTGCAGCCGGTGCGGAAGCCGGGGTCGATGGCGAGGGTGTTTTTCTGGCCGAGGGGCGGGGCGAGGAGGAGTTCGCGGAGGTTTTCGGCGAAAACTTTGATGGCGGTTTCGTCGGCGCGTTTTTTGGAGTCGAGGCGCATCTCGGTTTCCATCGCGGGGGCGAGGAGGCGTTTGTAGGAGTCGGCGAGGGCGAGGCGGATGTGATGCGCGCACGATGCGGGAGTATCGCTGGCGATGTGCGCGCCCGGTTTGGCGGAGGGCGGAGTGGCGGGTGTTGGAGTGGCGAGAGCTGGAGTGGCGGGGGCCGGGGTGGCGGGGGTGGATGCGTTTGAAGAGGGCGCCGCTTGAGACGCTCCCACGTGCAGCGGGGTGATTTCGGCGAGGGCGGCGGTTTCGTCGACGGTGATGCGCATCATGAGGAAGAGTTCTTTTTCGCCGCGGCGCATGGCGAGGACGCGGTGGCTGGGGGCTTTGGCGAGAGGTTCGCTCCATTCAAAATAGTCTTTGAATTTCGCGGCTTCGGTTTCTTTGCCGCTGATGATTTTGGAGGAGATGATGGCGCCGGCGGTGTAGAGGGCGCGGAGTCTGGCGCGGGTGGGGGCGTCGTCGCTGATGCGTTCGGCGATGATGTCGCGCGCGCCGGCGAGGGCTTCGGCGGCGTCCTTGATTTTTGCCGGCGTGTTTTTGCCGTCGTCGGGGGTGTATTCGCGTCCGGCGTATTCGGCGGCGGCGGTTTCGGCGTTGGTGGCGGGGTCTTGCGCCTGGAGGAGGTCGGCGAGGGGTTCGAGACCTTTTTCCTTCGCAATTGTCGCGCGGGTGCGTTTTTTGGGGCGGAAGGGTTGGTAGATGTCTTCGAGGGTGTTGAGGGTTTCGGCGGCGGCGATTTTTTTGGCGAGGTCGTCGGTGAGGAGGTTGCGTTCCTTGAGGGAGGCGGTGATGGAGGCGCGGCGTTCGTCGAGGGCGGCGAGTTGTTCGAGGCGGTCGCGGATGGCGGTGATTTGGACTTCGTCGAGTTCGCCGGTGGCTTCCTTGCGGTAGCGGGCGATGAAGGGGACGGTGGCACCTTCGGCGAGGAGCTGCGCGGTGGTCGCGATTTGGTGGACTTTGATGTTGTGTTCCTGCGCAATGCGGAGGACGTGTTCGACGTTGGGTTGAGACATGAAAGATGCGGCGTTTGAAATGCGGAATGCGTAATGAAATCCGGCGGTGAAAAATCGAAAAAGGAAGCACGCCATAGCAACGGGTGAGGCGGGGCGCGCAAGGGGAAATTTCGGCGGAAATGCCGTGTGTGAAAATGCGCGCGATTTTGCGGGAAAAAGGTTGCCGGTGAGCGCGGGTTTGGATGATCTTTCCGGTCAAGCGCGGCAGACAGAGCACGTGCCATGACAAGGTTCTGAGTTCTCAACCCTTGGGCGTCAGGCAATTATCCCGCTTGCGGGAGCGCCGAACTCCTTGTGCCAGTCTGCCGCGCCCTTTTTTAAGTTATTTACTGATGTTACGCGGACGGCTGATTTCGCAGGGCCTGACCTTGTGTCAGGCCGTGCTCGCGAAGGAGGCCACATTGGTAATTCGCGGCCTGACACAAGGTCAGGCCCTACAAAACCCTGCCGGTCGCGTAACATCAGTTATTTAGACAGGCAATGCGCCGGCAACTGCGTGTCCGCGAGGGCAGATGGAGAGAAGGGAGTGCGCCGAAGGGCGCAAAAACGGCGAAGCCGTTGCCTAATGAAGACAGGGTTGCGACGAAGTTGCCGTAATTTGATGTTGTCGAACGGATACGGTGTGTTACGGTCCGCACCCTTATGAAACACTACGACTTTTCCGAACAATTTCGCAAAATCCACGACAGGGCTGTTTCGCTTTATGCCAGGGGGCAGCGCGGGGCCGGGACGTTTTTCACGGCTGACGAGCTGGCGTTTCTGGCGGCGAATGGAATCACCGCGCAGAATATGTACGACTACGCCGAGGATTATAACAACCATGAGGGCGCGCCCGGTTATGATATCGCGCTCGGCATCGAGCTTGTGCGTCGCGATTATTTTCTGAATGCGCAGCAGGGGAAACCGTCGCAGGTCGTGCTCGACGAGGGCAGGATGCCCGCGAAAACCGATGCTGTTGCGGGGATCGAATGGCTGCCGCGTCTGATGCCGAAGGCGCGCGCGAAACTGCGCGGCGAATTGCCGGAGTCGTTGATGTATTGCTGCGGCGGCGACAGGCGTTTTTTCATGACGCACGATATTTTGCCGCAGGAGTTCCTGAGCCTCGTCTGGCGCGCGGGCGACAATGACGGGATGATTGTCGATTGGGTCGCGGCGCGCAGCAAGGCGGCGAAGTGAAAATACAGATGCCGGGTGGGCGGGGAATGAGCGCATGAGATTTGAGGCGGCTCATATCATTTCCCAGCCAACGATATAATGATACGTCCGCGCCGGAGGGCAAAGCTCCGTCAGGGTCACATTTTGCCCCCCCTGCTTGACAATTCTTACTATTTGAAAAAAGTAATACTCGATGAAGCTCACGAGCAAAGGCCAGGTGACTATCCCGCTAACATTGCGCAAACGTTACGGTTTGAACGCGCGTACGGAGGTTACATTTGAAGCCGCCTTGGGCGGTGTGCTCATCAAATCCGCCGGCCACGACCGCGCTCAACGCCTCAAGCTCGCACTGCGTCGCGCACGCGGCAGCGCCAACAGTGGCTTGGGGACTGACGAAATCATGCGCATGACACGCCGCGATGACTGATGGTTCTCGTCGATACCAACGTCCTCATCGACATCCTCACGGATGACCCGCAATGGCGGGTGTGGTCCGAGGAGCAGCTTCTCGTTGCCGCCGCAACGGACGAGCTGGCGATCAATCCCGTAATATATGCAGAATTGAGCGCGGCTTACCGCACGGAGTCCGACCTCGAGCGGGCGATCAAAAATTTCAATCTGCATCGCCTTCCATTGCCCTATGGGGCCGCATTTTCAGCGGGCCATGCGTTTCTCGCATATCGAAGCAAACATGCGGGGCCAAAACGTTCGCCGCTTCCTGATTTTTATATCGGGGCGCACGCTGCGCAGCAAGGTTTCAAACTCCTCACCCGGGATGCCGCACGTTACCGGACTTATTTTCCCCGGCTCATCCTCATTTCGCCGGAGTCGATTTAAGTCGACTCCGGGGAACTTCGGCGGGGGGCGACCTGTTTATCATCCGACGAGTGTGAACTCTTCGCGGTCGTGGTAGAGGTGGCGGACTCGGGCGGTCGGGATTCGCGCGCGCACTTCCTTGAGGAGGGCGATGGGGTCGGTGCGGCCGAACTTGAGGTTCACGATGTAGCGCCGGCACCAGCGGCGGTCGAGCCAGGGGAGAATGATGTTTTCGAGGACGTGGCGCGGGTCTTCAACAAGGTCGCAAAAGAGCCAGTCGGCGGGGGCTTTGCCGCCCGCGGGCGAGGTGGTCGGGTCGAAGCGGAAGGCGTCTTCGCGGAGGTGCGTGATGAGCGGGTTGTCGAGCGCGCCGGCTTTGAGGGGGCCGTTGTCCACGGCGATGACGCGCGCGCCGCGTTTGGCGGCGCTGTAACTCCAGCCGCCGGGCGCGGCGCCGAGGTCGGCGACGGTTTCGCCGGCGGCGGGTTCGCGTCCGAGGATGCCATAGGCTTCCTCGATTTTCAGGTAGGAGCGCGAGGGGGCGAGCGGGTCGTCGGCCATGCGGCGCTGGCCGTGGGAAATGCGTTCGCGCGCGACGTGTGCGCGTTGGAATCCGGTGAAGCAGACGAAGAGGCCGCGGGGGGGGAAAGGGCTGAAGGATTGGGGGGAGGAGGGGAGGGGCTGGGGGGTTGAGGGGGGGAAAGATGAAATGCGGTTTGGGGGCGTGGCGAGTCGGGCGACGCGCGACATGCGTTTGCGCAGGAGCGCGGTGAAGGTTTTTTCGACGGCGGCGGCGCGGCGGCCCAAACCGTCGGGGGTGGCGGCGCAGTCGAAGACGAGGGGCCACGGCGTTTCGAAGCGTTCGGCGCGGGCGGATTCGAGGAAGTGGTCGAGGATGCGGGCGGCGAGGGCGTTGACGGATTCGCCGGTGATTTCTTGCGGGGAGAGCAGGGCGGCGTGCGCGAAGCAGAGGTCGGAGATGTCCGCGGCGGTGTCGGGCGTTTGGAGCCAGCCGCCGCCGTTATCGGTCATGGCAAGGCCAAGCGGGCGGAGTTCGCGTTCGAGGTGGAGTTCGTATCCGGGCTGGCAGCGGAAGAGCATTTTTGGGGGAAGCAGACCTGGCAGTCTGCGCTACGGTTGCGTTTTTTTTGCTTCGCGGCGGGCGCGGAGGAACTCGATGAAGATCGGAATCACGGAGATCAGGATGATGGCGATGATCACGAGTTTGAAATTTTTCTGGATGAAGGGTTGTCCTCCGAAGAAATAACCGGCGTAGGTGAAGAGGCATATCCACGCAAAACCGCCGATGATGTTGTAGGCGATGAAGTGGCGGTAGGTCATTTTGCCGATGCCGGCGACGAAGGGAACGAAGGTGCGGATGATCGGCACGAAGCGCGCGAGGATGATGGCGCGTCCGCCGTATTTTTCAAAAAAGGCGTGGGCGCGTTCGAGGTGTTTTTTGCGGAGGAAAATGGAATCGTCGCGTTTGAAGACTTTGGGGCCGATGATGGCGCCGATCCAGTAGTTGATGGTGTCGCCGAGCACGGCGGCGATCCAGAGGAGGAGGGCGAGCAGGTGGATGTTGAGTCCGGTTTCGGGTTTGGCGGCGAAGGCGCCGGCGGCGAAGAGGAGCGAGTCACCGGGCAGGAAGGGCGTCACGACAAAACCGGTTTCGGCAAAGATGATCGCGAAGAGCAGGGCGTAGGTCCATACGCCGTATTGGGCGATGATTTCGGCCAGGTGTTTGTCGATATGGAGAATAAAATCGATGAGGCTTTTTATGAGGTCGATCATTGTGGCGGGTGAATGGGTGGCGGGCGGATGGCGAAAGGCAGGCGGGAGGCGGGCGGATGGCGGGCGGCGGACGGGAGGCGGGTGTGTTGTGTGTTGGGAAATCGGGATTGTTGAAAACGCAAAAAGGCAGGCAGCGTGGGGACTGCCTGCCTTTTGCCAGATGGGCATTGCGCGGCGCGAATCGTGGCGCGGATCAGACGCCGGGCTTGGTTTTGCGGAGACCCTGGACGCGGTCGCCGGCTTTCCACTGGCCGCGTTTTTTGAGCAAATCGACGCGTTCAAAACGCTTTAAGACGTTGCGTTTGACAACGATACCGCTGGAACCTTGGAGACTTTTGTGTTGTGACATGACGTTATGGAAAGTGGTTGTGATGTGTTAAAGGGGTGAGAAGGTGGCGTTCGAGCGCGCCCATGACAAGTATTTTTCCGCAACGATTTCGGCGCGCACCACGATCCACTCCGGGGTGTCGTAGGGGTGGTTGGCGTGGAGCCATGTGTCGAGCGCGGCGGCGTTGGCGGCGGGAAATTTGATGGTGAGGCGAAATTCCACGGCGGTTTCGAGGTTGTTTTGCCAGCGGTAGACGGAGGTGATGGGGCCGTCGATTTGCACGCAGGCGGCGAGGCGCGTTTCGATGAGGGCGCGGGCGAGGCGGTCGGCGTCGGGGCGGTCGGAGACGGTGGTGGTGCCGATGAGGAGGGTGGTGGCGGCGGCAGGAGAGGGAGCGGTGGAGGTGGAAGCGGAGGTGGGTGGCGTTTGTGGCATTTGAGTGCGATGTTGCGGAGAAGGGGGAAAATTCCAAATCCCAATAGCCAAATTTCAATGGCCAAATTCCAATGGCCAAATTCCAAAAGGACACTGGCGCTGAAGCGCCTGATACAAAAAACAAAATCGAATCGCGGATTCGTTACGGATGGTCTGGGGCGGCGGGAGTTTCGCGGGGTGTCTTGGCGGCGGGGGTTCCGATTTTGCGCGTGGCATACATGACGGCGCCGAGAACCGCGAAGAGCGCGGCGGTGCCGGCGATGAGCGCGAAGTCTTCCATGCGCAGGACAAAATAGAGATACGCGTAGACGCCGCCGAGCAGGGCGCTGACGGCGAGGGCGCGTCTGGCGCCGCGGAGGATGCGCGCGCAGTAGAGGCCGATCATCACGATGGCGGTGACACCGGAGATGGCGTAGGCGGCGCCGAAGGGGATGAACTCGGAGAGCGCGAGCAGGCCGAGGAAAAACACGCAAAGCGTGGCGCCGACGAGGAGGTAGTTGAGGGCGTTGAGGCGGAGTCCGGCGACGGCTTCGAAGAGGAAGAACACGGTGAAGGTGAGCGCGATGAAGAGGATGCCGTATTTGATGGCGCGCTCGACGATGCGGTAGGCGCTGATGGCGGGTTGCATGCGGACGCCGAAGGAGCCTTTGGCGAGCGTGTGCGTGTCGTAGGTCATGGGGTCGCCGTGCCATTGCTGCGGGACGGTGCGGGCGTAGTAGGAGGTTTCCCAGAGGGCGTCGAAACCGGCGGGGGTGATGTTGCGCGAGACGGGGAGGTAGTCGCCGCAGAAGCTCGGGTCGGGCCAGGGGGAGGTGAGGTGCATTTTGGTGCTGCGGGCGAGGGGGGCGACCATGAGGGAGTCGTTGCCGTTGAGGGTGAGGTCGAATGAAAATTCGCCGCCGTCGCGCGCGATTTCGGATGGGAGCATTGCGTGAAGTCCGACGCCGCCGGAGTAGCCGTCGCCGGGTTGCAGGGAAACGTTTTCGCCGGCCCAGACGAGCGTGAGGGATTCGCGGACGCCGCGCAGGTCGCTGATTGCGAAACAGACGCGGGCGCGCGTCCAGTCGGGTTGCGCGTCCTCGATGTCGGGGAAGGCGAAGCTGGGTTTGTCGAATTTGCCTGTTATGCGGAGTGAGGCGGAGTAGACGTGCGCGGTGTGGATGGAGCGTTTGAGCCGGTGGGGGGCGAGCGTGCCCTGGATGTTGAGTTGGGCGGGGAGGAAGCAGGCTTCGCGTTGGTGTGCGCGGGGTGTCTTTTCTTTTATGCGGGTGTTGCCGGCGATGGCGGCGGTGGCGGTGGTGGCGGCGACCCGGTTTTCGACTTCAGTGCGTTGCGTGAACGGGACGACGAGGATGGGGCCGATGATGTGTTGCCGGCCACCCCAAGGGCCGGTGATGGATGCGACGGCTTCGTTGTAGCGCGTCTGGCGTTCGTTGAGGGTGTTCCTGACGAGGAAGAGCGGGAGGAGGAGCAACAGCGCAAAGGCGACGATGGTCGCAAGTTTGAGCGCGAGCGTGTGCTGGACGGACGGGGGCCAGTTGGGCTGGGCGAGAGGGGCGGGAAGCGCGGGAGGCGCGGGAGGCGCGGGAGGTTGGACGGGGGCGTTGGCGGCAGTGGCGGCGTTGTTGGCGTTATTCTGGATGAGCGGCGGTGGCGTGGGTGTTTCCATGTTCGTATGCGCAAGTGTGGGCACGCTGCGTGAAGCCAGTGTGAAAGCAAAGTGAAATCGGCGGGAAATCAGCGGGAAATCGCGGCGTTGCCGTTTTCGATTTGGAGGCGGGGTTCGCTGTTTCAACTGGTGCTCAGGACAGGACTCGAACCTGCACGCCTTACGGCACACGCCCCTCAAACGTGTGTGTCTACCAATTCCACCACCTGAGCGTTTGATCCAGCAGTGAAGAGCCGCGAAGTAAGAGAAAGCCTCGCGGCCTTGTAAAGCATGGAAATGAAGAATTTTTTTCGCGGGCGGGAGGAGACTCGACGCAACTCGATTCAAGTCGATTTAACTCGATTTAAGTCGACTCACGCCGAGTCACGCCGGGTTGCGCCGCATTGCGCCGGGTTGCGCTGAGTCAAGGTCTGCTTGCAGTTCGGGGCTGAGCGTGGCGCGGAGGTTCACGGGCTGGCGCGGGTGCAGGGGGAAATCTTTTTTCAATGAGTCGAGTTTCGCGCGGCTGGCTTTGAAATAGCGCGCGGCTTGCACGGTGCGGGGGAGGTTTGCGATGAGATGCCAGAGGCTCCAGCGGTGCTGCCAGAGGTGGCGCGCGAAGCGGCG
>JAISGL010000141.1 GCA_031263125.1 Opitutaceae bacterium
CAGGCAACCTCTTCGAGGTTGTGACAATCTTCTCCCCTTTTCCCAGGGTAGCGACTGCGTCGCAACCCTGGGCTTCATCAGGAAACGGCTTCGCCGTTTTTGCGCCCTTCGGCGCTCTCCCTTTGCTTCTGCTCCGGGTCACTCACTTGATTGCTACCTTTCGCAATTGCACCCATCGCCCATGGGCGCATCTCAAAAACTGGACGGGCCAAGCCGCCAATTCTGGAGTAGCGCGGGCGTCTCGCCGCTGGCGGCGAAGCCGCCGGATTGACGTAGCACGGGCATCTTGCTCGTGGACGGCGCGAAGCCCCGCTCCCATGCTGGCTTCGATGCGGTCAAGATGCCCGTGCCGCAGCGTCTTGCTTGTCCGGTTTTTGAGATGCGCCCATCGCCCATCCCAATCTCATCATGCCCTTGCCACGCCCGCCGCGCTCATTCAAGGTTCCGTCTGTTTTCAACCATGCCCGCGCGCGCAGCACACGCCAGACAACCACCCGGTTCCATTTGCATCGTCCGCCTCTCGGCGCTTGGCGACACCGTGATGGTTGCCCCGCTGATAAAAATGCTCCGGCGCGAATTTCCCGCGGCCAGCATCACCTGGATCATCGGCAAAGCCGCACACCCCGCGGTCGCATCGCTCGAACGCACATCCGGCGTGGAATTCATCGTCATCGACAAACCGCGCGGCCCCGGCGACTACCTCGCGTTGCGCCGCCGCATGGCCGGACGCGCCTTCGACGCGCTGCTCTGTCTCCAGGCAAGCTGGCGCGCCCATTTCATCCACCCGTGCATTCGCGCGCATCGCAAAATCGGATACGGAAACGACCGCGCGCGCGACATGCACGCCCTCTTCGTCCGCGAAAAACTTCCCCCCTCGCCGCGCCCGCATATCCTCGACGGTTTCCTGCAATTCGGCGAGGCGCTCGGCGCAACGCGCTCCCCCGCCGATTACGAAGGCGCATGGGGCCTCGAAGCCGACCCCGCCGCCCTCGCCTGGGCCGAAACGACACTCCCGCGAGGCCGCTGGCTGGCGGTGTCTCCCTGCGCCAGCAAAGCCGAGCGCGACTGGTCCGCCGCATCCTGCGCCGAAACGCTCACCCGCGCTTGGCGCGCGCACAAACTCTCCGTTGTCCTGCTCGGCGGCCCCGCGCCGCGCGAGCACGCGATGGCCGATTCGATTCGCGCCCGGCTCGACCCCTGCTGCCCCGTCACAAAACTCACCGGGGCGACAACCGTGCCCCAACTCGTCGCCGCGCTGAGCCGTTGCGCCGCCCTCCTCGCGCCCGATACCGGCGCGGTGCACATCGCGCGCGCCTTTGACCGCCCCGTCGTCGGACTCTACGCCGTGGCTCCCTCGACCCGCACCGGCCCCTACGCGCGCCTCGATTACTGCGTGGATAAATTTCCCGAGGCCGTCGCGCTCGCGCACGGCGCCACCGCGAATGTCAACGACAGGAAACGCCGCGTGCATGACCCGCGCGCCATGAGCCTGATAACCCCCTCCGAAGTCGCGCGACAACTCGACCGCGCGCTCGCGCTGGAGTGCGCCTGACACACCTCACGGTCGCGCTGGAGAGCGTTTGACACACCTCACGGTCGCACCCGCATGGAAAAGACAAACGACATATACGATTATGAAATTGGCCCGAACCGCCGGCGGTTCACTTTTCCAGACAGGCAAATATCCGGCCCACCGCACCGCAAACCTCATCATTGCAAACCTTCCTGTTATTGTTTCCCCCTTTTTCCAATAATATGACTGACTGATGTTACGCAGTCGGCAGTTTTTGCAGTGCCTGACCTCGTGTCAGAGTCAGGCTTGTATCCTTCCCCCGCCGTGCAACGTCACACAACACATCCCATTTATCACGCCACCACGCACCGCCGCATCGCCGCACCTCACCGCCGCATCGCACCACCACGCACCACCGCACCACACCACCGCGCCGCCGCACCGCCCGCACCACCGCACCACCGCACCGCCCGCCCGCCCGCACCAGCACGCTCGACAACCGCCCCGCGCCATGACAACATTTGCTTTCTCATTTCCTTCCCTTCCTTCCGCACATACAACATTTCCTTTCCCTTAACTCTTCACCACTTCACCACCACACAACCATGCAAAATCCCCTCGCTCTCCACGCCACGCACCGCACCGCCCGCCGCATCACCCGCGCGACAACCCGCGCGTTCACGCTCATCGAAATCCTCGTTGTGCTCGCCATCGCCGGCATGATTGTCGGCCTCGCCGTCGCCAACTTCGACAATCTCTTTGTCAGCGCAAAAATAGACACCACTCGCATGTTCGTCGGCAGCAGCCTCAAAGTCCCCCTCCAGTCCTACCGCATGCACATGGGCGACGTTCCCTCCACCGCCGAGGGCCTGCAAGCGCTCATCACCGCCCCCGCCGACAGAGCCGAACGCTGGCGCGGCCCCTACATCGAAGGCGGCAAGTCCGTCCTCATCGACCCTTGGGGCAACCCTTACCGCTACGCCTATCCCGGCACGCACAACAAAGGCGGCTACGACATCTGGTCCGTCGGCCCCGACAAACAGGACGGCACCGCCGACGACATTGGCAACTGGTCGACCGATTCGGTCTCCCCCATCGGCCAATAATCGCCCGCCGTAACCGCACCTCGCGCGCAATCAACACCGGTGAGGTCGTCATCGCACAACCGTTTCCACGCCAGCCCGGATTCCCCTTCCACCTCTTGGAATCCGGAATCTGGAACCCGGAATTTCCCGCACCGCGCACGCGATGCCCATTG
>JAISGL010000020.1 GCA_031263125.1 Opitutaceae bacterium
GCGGGCGGCGGCGTGAAAGCGCAAAACGGCATCTCCATCGACGCGGCGGGCCGCGACGTGATTCTCGACGCGCTGCTCGGCGGCGCGGCGGGCGCGCTCGACACCATCACCATCACCGGCGCCAGCCTCATCAGCACCGTCGGCATCGAAACCACCGGCACGCAATTCCTAGCCGCCAACGCCGCCACCACCGCCACCGGCACCACCACCGCCGCCGGCGGCAACATCGAAATCACCGGCCTGCTCAAATCCGCCGCCTCCGGCACAGCCATCCAACTCGTAACCGCCGGCGACATCACCACCGGCAGCGCCACCACCGGCAGCGGCACCGGCGGCGCCGGCGGCGCCACCCCCGGCGAAAACGACCCCAACAACAACAACGCCACCGCCGGCATGACCACCATCCGCTCCGGCGGCGGCATCGAAGCCGCCAACGGCTCGCTCGGCATCACCGGCGGCATCACGATGGAGGCGGACACCACGCTGCTCGCCGGCGGCGCGGACGGCGTTGACATCGACGGACGCGGACGCGCCACCGTGTTCCACGTCGCGCTCGGCGGCGCCACCGCCGGCGGGCTTTCCCAGCTCAACATCCGCAACGCCGGCGACATCCTCCTCTCCGGCGTCACCACCACCGGCGACCAGTCCTACCACCTCGACGACGACGCGGCCATGCGCCTCGACGGCGCGCTCATCGCCACCGGCGCCGGCTCCATCACCATCACCAACGACCGCGCCGCCCACGCCGGCTGGGCGACCATTTTCTCCACGGCCACCGGCGGCATCCACATCGAGACCGCCGCCGGCGATGTTTACGTGAGCGAGTTCAACACCCTCCTCGCGTTCGACAACGGCCTGCCCGACCTCACCGCCGGCGACATTCTCATAAAATCCCTGCAAGGCTCCGTGACGGTTTCCAACATGATCGCCTCGCACAAAATCGAGCTGACCGCCTCCCCCGCGACCGGCAAAGGCATCACGCTGCTCGGCGCGCACTACCAGGCCGGCATCATTAATTTCAACGCCATCTACAACGGCCAGCAGACGACCATCCCCGCCACCAGCTTCACCGTGACAAACGACCCCACGCGCGTCGTCACCGGCAGGGGCGAGGCGCGCATGGCCTGGCTCCCCCAAATCAGGCTCTATGCCTACTTCGGCGACGCCTTCTCCACGGAGACCGGACGCGTCACCCCCGGCCTCTTCTCCCCGCTCGACGACGCCGGGCTGCCGCCGGACAGCCTCTTCTCCGGCGCGCTCTACCACGGCTCGGCGTATCCCGGCTGGCTCGCCTCCTCCATCGAAGCCATTCAAACCCCCGTCAACTCCAACGCCTACGAACGCTCCCTCGAACTCGCCGCCCTTGAGGAAAACATGAAGTCCGCCCTCGCCTCCTTCATGTCCACCACCGACGCCGCCAACCGCATCACCGGCGCCACCCGCGACGAGCTTGTGAGCGTCGGCATCTTCTCCCGCCGCCCCACCGCCGGCGAGCACTCCTCGCGTGACTACTACCGCGGACTCTTCCAGCAAATCATCCGCAGCGAAGAACGCACCCCCGAGATGTATCTCGTGGTGGACGGACGCATCTCCGAGGCCAACGCCCGCACCGCCGTCGAGCTTTATCACCGCGCCTTCATGCGCCGTGACGCCGCCGGCGCGCTCGTCTCCCGCGTGCCCGAGATACAGGCCGCGCTCCAGGCCGGCATCCGCGCGTTCCGCGCCGCGAACCGCGACGCCGCGCCCTCCGCCTTCGCCGCCTTTGTCCGGGGCCGCGCCGGCGACGGTGACGCCGACGCCGGGCTTGTCTGCGAATTCATCGACGGCGCCCGCCTCCTCTTCGTGCACATCGACGGCATTGGCCTGACGCGCAACGAAGTCGCCGCCGCCAAGTCCGTCCTCATCCGCCCGCTGCGCGCCCCCGGTTTCCCCGCCGGCGCCATCCGCGACCTCATCGAACCCCCCGCCCCGCTCACGCCCCCGGACGACACCTCCAACACCGCGCAAAACCTCCCCCCGCCCGCACCCACGCCCGCGATCACCCTCAGCCAAAACACCACCACCCGCTGATTTGAGGAAAATTACTAATTACAAATTACCAATGACTAATTATAAATCAATCAAACCAACCGCGCCGAAGCCGCCGGCTTCCTCATTACTAACTGATGTTACGCGACCCGTAGGGCCTGACCTTGCGTCAGGCCGCGAATTACCTGTGTGCCTCCCACGCGGGCGCGGCCTGACACAAGGTCAGGCCCTACGCAAAACCTGCCGCCTGCTTCCTCATTAGTAATTAGTAATTGGTAATTAGTAATTAGTAATTAGTAATTTCTTCCTTCCACCATGAGCATCGACATCACCCGTTTTCTCGAACCCATCCCCGGCGACGACCCCGCCGGCGAAGACCTCGCCGCGTCCGGCGCGCTCTTCGAACTCGACCGCATGATCCTCGGCAAACCCGAGACGCAATTCTCCCCCGCCGAGGAAGCCGACTGGCGCGCGGTGCGCGAACGCTGCGAGGAACTCTCCGGCACATCCAGGGACCTCCGCGTGGCCGTGGCGCTCGCCGTCGCCCTCCTCAAGACCCAGGGCCTCCCCGGTTTCGCCGCCGGCCTCGCCCTCGTGCGCGGCATGTTGGAAACCCACTGGGAAACCCTCCACCCCAAACTCGACCCCGAGGACGACAACGACCCGCAGGAACGCGTCAACGGCCTCAACAACCTCGCCGCCCCCATCGGCACCGCCGGCGACCCCTACAAAACCATCGAGACCCTCCGCAAAACCCCCGTCACCCGCTCCCGCGAAGCCGGCGCCTGGGGGCTTGACGCCATCCTCGCCGCGCGCGACGGCACGCCCCTGCTCGACGGCACCGCCGCCCCCTCCACCGCGCTCATCGACGGCGCGTTCACCGACTCGCCGCCCGAATTCCTTGCCGAGACCGCCGCCGCCATCGACACCGCGCTGGAAAACGCCCAGGCGATCACCGCCTATTTCACCGACACCCTCTCCGCCTCCACCTGGCCGACCTTCGAACCCCTCGTCGCCGACCTGAAAAAGCTGAAAACCGCCGTCGCCACGCACGCCGGCGCGGAAGCCGGCGCAACAACCTCCGACGCCGATTCAGCAACGGCGGCCACCGATGCGGATGCTGCCGCGTCCTCCTCCGGCGCCGCCGCGTCCGCCGCCCGCCGCGCCCCCGAAGGCATCGCGACCCGCGAAGACGTCACCCGCACCATCGACCTCATCATTGCCTATTATTCCCGCAACGAACCCTCCAGTCCCATCCCGCTCATCCTCGAACGCGTGAAACGCCTCGTCCCCATGAGTTTCATGGACATCATCAAGGACATGACCCCCGACGCGATGGAACGCATCACCCTCATCACCGGCGCCAAACCCCCGGAAGACCTCTAATATACAATAACGCATGATAATCCGCACAACGCCGCCTCCATGCCACCAACCATAAAAAAAATTCGCCCGATTTCCCCATGAGACAACCCAATCCAATTAACCACGGATTACACGGATGAACACGGATAAAACCAGGCACTCGACCAGTCTTTTTCTTATCCGTGATAATCCGTGCTACTAACCTTGAGCATTGATTTTTTTGCGTATGATTTCCCTATGAGGCAATTAATAAACATTCCATTTCCGGTTGCGGCTTCACCGCGCCAATTCCAGAAGAGTCACAGA
>JAISGL010000246.1 GCA_031263125.1 Opitutaceae bacterium
CCTGTTATCCACCCTCCAAATTTGCTGACAATGGCTTCTGGCACGCCGGGTATCCTGGTTGGTGCTTGGTTTTTTGTTTCCATCTCCAAACTCTACCAGAATGCCCGGCGTCCTTCCACCTTCGGTTGCGGCGCAGCCGCGCTGTGTAACATCAGTTAATTATCTGCTCCCCGACAGTGACGCGATTCGCACGCGCATCCGCTCGCGTTTTGCCACGGACTCGGCGGACACATTCGACCTGCGCGCCGAGATCGGACGCGATTGTGTGGGCGCGGTGCAATTGCTTCCCGAGGGAATGGGGCCGACGGTGTTTGACCGCATTGAAACCGAGGTTTTGTCCGGCACCGAAGTGGAGCAACAAATCGCAGTGGGGCTGTCGTCAGGGCGCGTGCTGGGGCAGGGCATGTATCCTGATGACTTGCGCATTTCAATCGCCGGCGCGCAGGAAAAGACGGCGCTGCTTTTTCATCGCGGCAACTGGCGCCGTCCGCTTGACGCAACACTGAGCACGCACATTTTGAAACTGCCGCCCGGAATAGTGGGGCATTTGCAGATGGACATGCAAAGCCCGGTTGAAAATGAATGGCTCTGCCTGCATCTGCTCCGTGCCTACGGGGTTGCCTGTGCCCTCGTGCGAGATCATTAAGTTTGGCTCCCGCAAGGTGCTCGCCGTTGCGCGTTTCGACCGGCGCAAAATGTCGGCGGGATGGATAGCGCGGCTGCCGCAGGAGGATTTTTGCCAGGCGCTGGGATTGCCCGGCTCCATGAAATACGAGGCCGGCGGCGGACCGGGCATGTGTGATATTTTGCATGTGCTGGACGCCAGTGCGAATGCCATTGGGGATAAGAAGGCATTTTTGAAGGTGCAAATTTTGTTCTGGCTGCTTGCCGCAACGGATGGTCACGCAAAAACCTTTTCCCTTTTTCATGAGCGCGGCGATGCCTATCGGCTGACACCTTTTTATGATGTGTTGTCCGCCTGGCCGGCAATAGACAACATATCCAGGCAGATAAGCTGGCGGAAGGCCCGAATGGCCATGTGTGTGCGCGGAAAAAAGCGCGCACTGGAAACTCTGTGAGATCAACACCCGTCACTGGGATGCCGTCGCCCGCACCGCCGGCCTTCTGGATGCGCAAGAAATTTTAAGCGAAATCGCCGAACAAACACTGAGGGCTATAAACACTGTAAGCGGACAAATCCCAAAAAAGTTTCCACAGGAAGTTTTGGATAAAATACTCGAAGGACTTTGCCGGACTATTTGAAGAACCCCGGTCGTGGAGCAAAAACATCAATCTATATTAAATGTAAAATCATAACCCAATAATGATTTTACGCGCACAGGCCGCCTCAATCAGGCATCTCCAATCTCACACTTCTTGCAAGGTATCGCTCAGCTGCGCCAACAAAGGCTTCAACTTCTGCATCTCCAAATCCGAGCGGTGGCAGTTCCCCATTATAGTAAAAATGGTCTGCTTCATTTTCTCGTATTCTTCGATCAGAGATTCGATTAATCTTCGCTGCAATTTCGTCTCCTCCCGCGAGGCACGAAGTGAATTCTGCAATTCCTTCATCGAGACTGCCCATGAGGCTTCTAATTTTTCCATATATAGCAGCAGCTCGCGTTCCATTGTTGTCAGGTTTTTCGGCGTTTGATTTTTCATAACTTATTTCAGTTTAATTAATTATATATTTATTGATGAGTGTTTCATTATCGTTGTGACAAGATTCTTTGGTTTTATAGCCCCCTATTTTTAGGAGATATTCGACGTATGCGTCTGGATCGGATAGCTGTTTTTTAATGACTCGTAAGCACCATGAACAAACATGCCGCTAACAGCGTCACCGTCACTCCACTCAAGAGCGATATCAGTATGCAAAATTCCAGATGTTCCGTTGTGGTCCTTAAAAAATTGTCCAACGCGTCTTTTTGGTTTTTCAGCATATCGTCCCTCAAGGTATTCGCGTTTTCTTGCAAGTCCCTCCTCAAGCTCCCGGCGGTGGCGCTCAATGTCCGCGTTGCGGTTTCCAAGGACTCGGTCACAGTCTGACTTGACCGCTTCAATTGTGTCTTCAATTCCGTTGTATTCATAAATTTTCCCTTTCATTACGATGTTCTTGTCGAGAGTCCTGTGGCTCAAAACGACCGATTTGTGTGTCGCGCGAATCACCTCAAATCCCTGGTGTGCCATCCAAAGGCAAAGGCCGTTCCGCGAAGTAATCTCGCCATTCGCAAGCGCGGTGATCACGCTTTCGTTCAGCGCCTGCATTATTTCCCTGACGTCCCTCGGCACGCGATGCCCCGCCTTGAATGCGCGCTGGCGGTTCTCATCCAGCGGCGAAGCATAACCACACTCAAAATTCGTGATCTCCACCCAAGCCTGAATGCGCTTTTTATCGGCGTTGAAGTAATATGGCTGGAGACGTTTCCCCGTCGGAAGATGCACGTTGGGGATAATGCAATGAAGGGCGCTGCGTACCAAGCCCCCCGGCACGATTTTTTTGGAAACAGGGTCTTTTTCGATCTCCGTGTGGCGCACCCATGTGCGATCCCATTCATCGTCGGCCAACCCTGGCAACAACGCGGACTCAAAGGATGCGATATCCCGAAGAGCTTCGCCCTCGGAAACGATGCGTTCATATGACAGCACAAGCGAGGTGAAGAGGTTATCAAAAACCAGCCCATTTATGATTTGGAGTGTGATCTCTGGATCGCCGGCAATCACTTTGGGGTGGCGTGGGTCGTTCTTTTTTCCAATCCCAAGGCAGTAGCTGAGGTTGCAAGCTCCCTTTGAAAAAAATCGCACAATCATGATAAAGCCCTCCGTATCTCCCGTTCAACAGATATTAGAGTGGCGAGCAATTGAAGACCTGTGCCATTGGTTCGGGCGATGGCACTGATCTTTGCCAACGCGGAACCGATCTGCGCGAGGAGTTGGATTTTCCGTGCTTCAAATTCCGACATCCGGCGTTGCTTGAGCTGAACAGCGTTCTTCGGTTCCGGAATCGGCGCCCCCAACAGCAACGCGCGGACGATCTCAGAGAAATCACGTCCCTTCAATTGATTTTCAATTACGGCTAATTCCGTGGCGGCAAACCGAACTGTTTTCACAACGGTTTTTTTGTGTCCACGTGTATTATGGTGTGATCTGGCGGCTGCATTTGCAATCCCTGCGCTGACGGCTGTCGTGGGCGCACCGACACCCGTTTTTTCATGCGGCGCAGCGAACGCGACATCCTCTGGGATGACAACGGATTCACGTCCTGTTTCTGCAGGTGCGGATGAGTTTTGACGTGACGCTTCCATACTATTCATTTGGGTGAAAAGTTGCACAAACCCAAGGTCGCTCCCGAATTTTTTTGTATTTTTTTCGGTGGCCCACGCCGGTGACTTTGATGACGAAGCGAGAAGCTGTGAGGGTGTTGATGCCTTGTCCGGCGAGGCGATTTTGACCATCGCGGAAGCGAATCGGCCGCCATGATGTTATGATCCCGCGCTCTCTTTTTTGATCCGTGAGCCGCTGCAACCCGCCCCATGTGGCACTCCCATGGCTGTCGTCGGCTCCGTTCCGGTGGCGTAAGTGCCTGATTGTTGTGGTCCGCGCGTCGCACAAAATCCAGCGTCCGCGTTGTCCGGCTTGGCCTCGTTTGGCGTTCACACGTTCCAATTTCCGCCGTGAAAAATCTTGTCCCGCGCTTTCGTTCGTATGAAGATGCCGGTGCCCCAGAGATGGTCTTTGGGGCGTCCAAAAAGGAACAAAAAAACGCGCAAAATAAGCGAAAAACAGCGAAAAACCGGTTTCTTCGGATTTCCCGCAATTACACGAAAATCGCATAAATCACTTGTAATCAATTGGTTTATATGGTGGACGCTATTGGACTCGAACCAACGACCCCGTGCGTGTGAAGCACGTGCTCTAACCAACTGAGCTAAGCGTCCGGCATATTTCTTCCCCATTTAAAAAACCGGGAGCACGTCACCGTGACTGTCGGCGCGTGGAAATCAATACCCAATTTTCTCCAACTTTCCCAAATCCTCCCAAAATCCTTTCCCCACTCCCCCCTATTCCCCTCAACTCTTCCCCATTCCCCTCAACTCTCCCCCAACTCCCCCGAATTTTTCCCAAATTTCGCCGCTTGCTCCCGCACGGCCAACCCTGCATTTTGTCCCGTTTCAATTCTTGCAGCACTTCCGCAACCGATACTTTTCAACATCGCAACATCAACATCGCATCAACATCGCATCAACATCGCATCAACACCGCGCATCAACACCGCGCCAACATCGCGCCGCAACACCGCGCCGCCCATATCGCACCACACCTTTTCCGCCCAGCATGGACGACCTCCTGACACGTAATTTCTGCATTATCGCCCACGTCGATCACGGCAAGACGACTCTCTCCGACCGCCTGCTCGAATACACCAACACCGTCGAACAACGCGTCCTCACCGACCAGCACCTCGACGCCATGGACCTCGAAAAAGAGCGCGGCATCACCATCAAGAGCCACCCCGTCACCATGAACTACCACGCCAAGGACGGGCGCACGTACAAACTCAACCTCATGGACACCCCGGGCCACGTCGATTTCTCCTACGAGGTCTCGCGTTCGCTCGCCGCCTGCGAAGGCGCCGTGCTCCTCATCGACGCCGCCCAGGGCGTCGAGGCCCAGACCGTCGCCAATGCCCACCTCGCCAGCTCGCAAAACCTGAAAATCATCCCCGTCATCAATAAAATTGACCTGCCGAGCGCCAATCTCGAACTCTGCCTCCGCCAGCTCGAGGACATCCTCTTCATCCCGCACGACGAAGCCATCCTCGCCTCCGGCAAATCCGGCATCGGCATCCAGGACATCCTCGAAGCCGTCGTCTCGCGTATCCCCGCGCCGCGCTGGCGCGATTGCCCGCAGACCCGCGCGCTCGTGTTCGATTCCCTCTACGATTCCTACCGCGGCGTCATCACCTACGCGCGCGTCTTCTCCGGTTCGCTCAAGGCCGGCGACGCCATGACGCTCATGAGCACCGGCCAGAAATCCGAGGTCAAGGAGGTCGGCGTCTTCACCCCGAAAATGGAAAAAACCGGCGTCCTCGGCGAAGGCGACGTCGGCTACGTCGTCTCCAATATCAAGGACACATCCGACATCAAAATCGGCGACACCATCACGCAGACGCGCCAGCCCGCCACCGAAATGCTCCCCGGTTACAAGGAAGTGCGCCCGATGGTTTTTTGCGGCCTGTATCCGCTCGAATCCAACGACTACGAAAAACTCAAGGCCGCGCTCGGACGCCTCCGCCTCAACGACGCTGCCTTCCAATATCAATCCGAAAGCTCCATCGCGCTCGGCTTCGGCTTTCGCTGCGGTTTCCTCGGCCTCCTGCACATGGAAATCATCCAGGAACGCATCCGCCGCGAGCACGATGTCGAAATCATCTCGACCTATCCGAGCGTCGTCTACCACGTGAAACCGCACGGCCAGCCCGAGATCGACGTCGACAACCCCGTGCTCCTTCCCGACCCCGGCACCATCGAGTACATCGCCGAGCCTACGATCAAGGCGTCCATTCTCATCCCGAACACCGAAATGGGCGACATCCTCTCGCTCATCATGGAAAAACGCGGCTCCGTCGAACACACCGACACGCTCGACGCCAACCGCGTCATGCTCACCGCCGTCCTCCCGCTCAACGAAATCCTCGTCGATTTCAACGACCGCCTGAAATCCATCACGCACGGCTACGGCTCGATGGACTACGAGCTGGGCGACTACCGCCCCGACGACCTCGTGAAGATGGACATCCTCATCAACGGCGATCCGGTCGACGCCTTTTCGAGCATCGTGCACCGCACCAAAGCCGAGGGCAAAGGCCGCGAACTCTGCGAAAAACTCGCCGAAATCATCCCGCCGCAAATGTTCCGCGTCGCGATCCAGGCGGCCATCGGCGGCAAAATCATCGCCCGCGAAAACGTCCGCCAGATGCGCAAGGACGTCACCGCGAAATGCTACGGCGGCGACATCACCCGCAAACGCAAGCTCCTCGAAAAACAGAAAGAGGGCAAAAAGAAGATGAAACAAATCGGCAAAGTCTCGATCCCGCCGGACGCGTTTATCCAAGTGCTGAAAAACTAAACCAACACGCTTCCAAAATCCGGCTGATCGGTCGGATCTGCCCGATCTGACAGATCAGACCGATCAGACAGATCCGACAGATCAGACCTATCCGGCATATCCACCCGATTCACCAAAAATCACTCACCACTCTCCACTCACCACTCACCCACACTCACCACCATGTTCGGCTTCTTCACCTCCCCCGAAAAACAAATGCGAGACAACGCCCGCAACTGGCTCGACGTCGCGGACCGCGTCCACAACTACCGCCGCGATCAACTCAGCGCCGCCGAACTCACCGACCTCCAGAAAAAAACGGAAGCGTTGCGCGCCCACGTCCGCGAAAAAGCCGACGCCGCCAGACTCAAGCTCGCCATCGAGGAACTCGAACCCGTCCTGCGCGGCGCCGGCGGACGCATCTACCCGCACAGCGGCATCCGCGAGTGGGTGGAGTTTTTTGTCGTCGCCGCGATTCTGCTCATCGGCTCGCGGCAGTTTTTTTTCCAGCCCTTCAAGATTCCGACCAATTCGATGTGGCCCACCTACAACGGCATGGTGCCCGAAGTCCACGCGACGCCCGCCGACGAACCCGGCGCCGGATCGAAATTTTTCCGGATGGTGGCCTTCGGAGCCAGCACCTATCGCGTCGATGCCCCGGCGGACGGCGAAATTTTAATCGCGCTCAACAGCCGCGGCCTGCTCACAACGCCCTCGAAAGGCCGCCAGTGGCTGTTTTTCCCGCAAGCGCAGCTTCGCTACTACCTTGTGGTCGGTGGCAGCACCGTATCCGTCAGCGTTCCCGCGGAGTTCGCGATGGACTGGGCGTTCAAGGACGCCTTTGCGCCCAAGGCGGTTGATTTCACCCACGTGCTCCTCAGCGCAAACAACGACGGCCGCATCATCAGGCGAAAGGTGACGCTGGACGATGGACAAACAGGCGAGGTTCCCATGTTTCGCACCGGCAAATATGTGAAAGCCGGCGAGCGCATGCTGTCCTTCGACATCATCACCGGCGACCAGCTCTTTGTTGATCGCATGAGCTACCATTTTGTGCGCCCGAAGATTGGCTCCGGTTTTGTTTTTCGCACCACCAACATCCCCGGCACGCTGGATAGAAACCAAAACCACATCGACAGCTACTACATCAAGCGCCTCGCCGGACAACCGGGTGACAAACTCGAAATACGCAACGGCGTGCTTCACCGCAACGGCGCGCCGATCACCGGTGCGCAGGCATTTGCGGACAACGCGGAACGCAACGGCAAATATCGCGGTTATCAAAACACCGGTCTTCTCAGCGCGGGCCAGACTTATACCGTATCCGAAAACGGATACATCGCGCTCGGTGACAATTCCTACAACAGTTCGGACAGCCGCTACTGGAGCGAAGTCCCGAGGAAGGATGCCGTGGGCCGTCCGTTGTGGGTATTCTATCCCTTCAACAGCCATTGGGGTCCGGTGAAGTGAAACCGCCGCCACCGGCAGCGATGGCGGTGATTGGCGGATCGGGCGGTGATTGGCGAATCGGGCGGATCGGACAGATCGGACAGATCGGGCGGATATGCCGGAGCAGGTCCACGGCATCGCGTTTGCCGGGGGTTTTTCATGGCCAACGGGGGCGAAGTCGTTTTTTTTCGTTTTGCTCAATCGCTTGTATCACCGCTCACATCACCGCTTATACCACGCCATGTCCATGACACCGCTCGAAGAAATCCGTCACTCTTGCTCGCATATTCTCGCGACCGCCGTTTTGCGCATTTTCCCGGATGCCAAACTCGATATCGGGCCTCCGACGGACACCGGTTTTTATTACGATATCGACCTCGACCACAAATTCACCGCCGACGATCTCGCAAAAATCGAGGCCGGGATGAAAAAAATCATCGACGAAAACCAGGCATTCACCCGGCGCGAAGTTTCGCGCGACGAGGCCAGGGCCATCATCAGGCAAATCGGCCAGGAACGCTACAAACTCGGACGGCTCGACGACATACCCGAGGGCGAAAAAATCTCGTTCTACCAAAACGGCGAATTCACCGACCTTTGCGCCGGCACGCACGTGCGCTACACGAAACAAATCAAGGCGTTCAAGCTCCTCTCCATCGCCGGCGCATACCACCGCGGCGACGAGAAAAACAAACAGCTCCAGCGCATCTACGGCACCGCGTTCGCCACGAAGGACGAACTCGCGCAATACCTCGAACGCCTCGAACAGGCCAGACTCCGCGACCATCGCAAACTCGGCCGCGATTTGAAACTTTTCCATATCGACGAGGACGTCGGGCAGGGCCTCATCCTCTGGACGCAAAACGGCTCCATCATCCGGCAGGAATTGCAGACATTCATCAGCGAGGAACTGCGCAAGCAAGGCTACTTCCAAGTCTTCACGCCGCACATCGGCAAGCTCGCGCTCTACAAAACCTCGGGGCATTTTCCGTATTACAAGGAATCGCAATTCCCTGCGTTCGCCGAGCCTGACCAGCTCGCGAAGATCGCCGGCGAGGGTTGCTCGTGCGCCGAAATGACCGCGCGGCTTGAGGCCGTCACCGCGCAATTCGCCGCGCAAATGAACGGGCGCACCGGCACATTGATGATCACGCCCGACCGCGTGATGGACGCCGGCAAACTGCTCGACGGCTTCATGCTCAAGCCGATGAATTGCCCGCACCACATAAAAATTTTCGCCTCGCAGCCGCACTCCTACCGCGACCTCCCGGTGCGCCTCGCCGAGTTCGGCACCGTATACCGCTGGGAGCAATCCGGCGAACTCAACGGCATGACCCGCGTGCGCGGTTTCACGCAGGACGACGCGCACCTTTTCTGCACCGAGGAGCAAGTCGCCGGCGAGGTGCTCGGCTGTCTCGCGCTCGTCAAAATCGTGCTCAACACGCTCGGTATGTCCGACTACCGCGTGCGCGTCGGCCTCCGCGATCCCGACTCCAACAAATACACCGGCGAGGCCGGAAACTGGGACAAGGCCGAGGCCGCCTGCCGCAACGCCGCCAAAACGCTCGGCGTGCCTTTCACCGAGGAACCCGGCGAGGCCGCCTTCTACGGCCCGAAAATCGACTTCGTCATCAAGGACGTGATCGGGCGCGAATGGCAGCTCGGCACCGTGCAGGTGGACTACAACCTGCCCATCCGTTTTGACCTCACCTACATCGGTCCGGACAACCAGCCGCACCGTCCCGTGATGATTCACCGCGCGCCCTTCGGCTCGATGGAACGTTTCTGCGGCGTGCTCATCGAGCACTTCGCGGGTGATTTTCCGCTCTGGCTCGCGCCCGAGCAAATCCGGCTCGTGCCCATCAGCGACAAAGTTTCCGACTACGGGCGCGACCTGCTCGCGCAACTCCGCGCCGCCGGCCTCCGCGCCACGATGGACGAACACAGTGACAAACTCGGCGCGAAGATCCGCCGCGCCGAGTTGGAAAAAGTCCCGCACGTGCTGGTGCTCGGCGCGAAGGAAGCCGAAGCCGGCGCCGTGAGCGTGCGCACCCGCGCCGCCGGCGACGAGGGCGTGCAGCCCTTCGCCGATTATCTGGCCCGCGCCAAAGCCGAAGTCGCCACGCGTGCGCTGGCCAAAAAAAAGGCTGAAGGGCTGAAAGGCTGAAGGGCTGAACATGAATCATCAGACTGATGTTACGCAGCTCGTAGGGCCTGACCTTGTGTCAGGCCGCGAATTACCAGTGTGGCCTCCCACGCGTGCGCGGCCTGACACAAGGTCAGGCCCTGCGAAATCTGCCGGCTGCGTAACATCAGTTATCAGAGTGATGTTCCGCAAAGTGCATTCGCAATGCCTTCAACCTTTCCGCTTTTCCGCCCCTCAGCCTTTCCGCCCTTCAGCCTTTCAGCCCTTTATTTCCCGTGTCTTTCCAGCAACAAGCCCGAGATGAACTGGCCGCGAAACGCGCCGCTTACGAATGCCAGCCGAGGCATGCCCTTGTGGGCCTTGACGGGTTTGTCGACACCATCGTGACGCCCGTCGCGCTGCGCACCGCGCAGGGCGATGCGTTCACGCCCATCGACACCATCACCGATTTCGGACAGCGCGTGCTCAGCGCCGCCGGCAAATCGACCAATATCGAGCTTTACCCGCGCATGGAAAAACTCGGCGGCAACGGCCCAATCATGGGCAACGCGCTCGTCGCCGCCGGTGCGTCGCTCACCTACGTCGGCGCGCTCGGCAAGGGCAACGTCCACCCCGTCTTCGCCGACATGGCCGCGCGCGCCCGCGAGGTCGTCACGCTTTGCGCCCCCGCATCGACAACCGCCGTCGAGTTCGAGGACGGCAAACTCATGCTCGGCCAGATGCGTTCGCTCGACGAGGTCACTTACGAAAAACTCGTCTCGGTGCTCGGCGTGGAGGGTCTCGTCAGGCAATTCGACGCGGCCGATCTTGTCGCGCTCGTCAACTGGACGATGATTCCGAACATGACGGGCGTTTATGAGGGCATTTTGAAAAACATCCTTCCCGCGCTGCCGCCCCGCCCCGCATCCGGCGCGATGGCGGGGCGCATTTATTTCTTCGATCTTTGCGATCCGGAAAAACGCTCGGCGCACGATCTTGTCGCGGCGCTCGGCGTTATCTCCGGTTACGAAAAACACGGGAGCGTGACGCTCGGCTTGAATTTCAAGGAGGCGCAGCAGGTCCACGCCGCGCTCGGCCTCGGCGTGCTCGAGGACGAGGAGGAGCGCGATCTCCGCGCCGCCGCCGCCGCCATCCGCGCGCGGCTCGCGCTTGGTTGCGTGGTCGTGCATCCGCGCAAGTCCGCCGCGTGCGCCACGCATGGTGGCGACTGGTGGATACCGGGGCCGTATTGCGAAAAACCGCTCATCACGACGGGCGCGGGCGATCATTTTAACGCGGGCTTCACAACGGGGCAGCTCCTCGGGCTTTCCCCGGGGGCGTGTCTTGCCCTCGGGGTGTCCACGTCGGGCCACTACGTCCGCAGCGCGCACAGTCCGTCGCTTGGGGACCTTGAAACATTCCTCGCGCGTTGGAAATAAATCCTCCACGCTTCCGTGCATCAAGTTCGATACCGACCATGGCACTTCCAAATACACAACACACCGGCATCCTCATTTCGTTCGAAGGCTCCGAAGGCAGCGGCAAGACGACGCAGATAACGCGCCTCGGCGGGCGCCTTGCAAAGGGGGGTTATGAAATCGTGACCACCCGCGAGCCTGGCGGCACAAAAATCGGCGAGCAGGTGCGCGAGATATTGCTGCACAATTCCGGCGGCGACGGGATGTTTGCCGAGACGGAGCTTTTGCTTTTCGCGGCCGCGCGCGCGCAGATCGTGCGCGAGACGATCGCCCCCGCGCTTCTTCGCGGCGCGGTTGTGCTGAGCGACCGGTATCTGGATTCGTCGACTGTTTACCAGGGCATTGCGCGCAATCTCGGCAAGGGGCCGGTCAACGAAATCAACCGTTTCGCGGTGGGCGCCGTGATGCCGGATGTCACGGTGGTGATCGACGTGCCGACGAAGGTGAGCATCGAGCGCATCAGCAAGCGCAAGGGCGCGCGCCCCGACCGCATGGAGCGCGAGAACATCGGTTTCTACGAAAAGGTGCGCGATGGTTATCTGGTCCTCGCGAAGGGTTTGCCCGAACGTTTTGTCGTCGTGGACGGCACGCAGAGCGAGGACGCGATCGAGGCGGAAATCTGGAGCGCGCTCCAGGCGCGGCTTTTTAATGGAGAGCAGGCAGGGCGGCAGAGCGGACAGGGCGGGGCGGCAGAGTAGGCAGGGCGGCAGAGTAGGCAGGGCACAGGCAGGGTAGGGCGGGGCGGCCGGCTGAATGGCTGAGGCGCTTTTGGGCGACGGGCGACAGTGG
>JAISGL010000259.1 GCA_031263125.1 Opitutaceae bacterium
GACGACGGCACCGGCTGGTCGCTCGGCTGGAAAATCAATTTCTGGGCGCGCCTCCACGACGGCGACCACGCCTGGCTCATCGCCAAAACCCTCCTCCGCCCCATCGCCGGAGCCGACGCGGGCAAAACCCGTTACGACGGCGGCGGCGCCCTCTACAAAAACCTCTTCGACGCGCACCCGCCCTTCCAGATTGACGGCAACTTCGCCTTCACGGCGGGACTCGCCGAAATGCTCCTCCAGTCGCACGACAACGAAATCCACCTCCTCCCCGCCCTCCCCTCTGCCTGGCCGGCGGGAAGCGTCAAAGGCCTCCGTGCCCGGGGCGGCATCGAAGTCGACATCGAATGGAAAGACGGCCGGCTCAAGGAAGCGCGAATCACAAACAAAATCCCAAACGCAGTCACCATCCCCCTCCGCCACGCTGGCAAATCCATCCCCGTCGCCCTCGCCCCCAACGCCACCCGCACACTCACGCCCGCCGATTTTTGACCCAGTCTGCTTGGTCCGGTCTGGCCGCATCTCAAAAACCGGACCGGCCAAGCCGCCAATTCCGGGTAGCACGGGCATCTTGCCCGTGAGTTTGAGTAGCACGGGCATCTTGCCCGTGGGCCTGCGTAACACGGGCGTCCCGCCCCGCCCCTGGTATCCCATAACGCGTGATAATTCGCTTCGAATTACCAACTGATGTTACGCGGATGGCGGGATTTCGTAGGGCCTGACCTTGTGTCAGGCCGCGAATTACCAATGTGGCCTCCCACGCGTGCGCGGCCTGACACAAGGTCAGGCCCTACGGGTCGCGTAACATCAGTTACCAACTGATATATTCAAAAGAACGTATGCGAATTATCACGCGTTATGGGATACCAGGGCCAAAAAACTACTCCCCATCCCGCCCGTATATAATATCCAGCGCCGTCGCGACCGCCGCGCGGCGCTTGTGATAATAGCGCGCCATCAGACCCTGATACACGCATGTCATCATTCCGAGCAGCGTGAAAAACATATATGCGTAAATCTTTACCACCAGCACCAACTCGGAATTGCCCAGGCGGGCAAACGGATCGGGTATGCGAAAAGCTGCATACATATTCCCCATGCCCGCCCGGAACGGCTGAACCAGACCCTCGAAAAAAGCCTCGTTAAAAATGCTCAAATAATAGGAGGCAAACGCCAGTATCACCAGCATCAGCAGGAGTTGCGCGCGCACCAGCCAGTTCACGCCACCCGCATCACCCTGTGCGAGCAACCGTGCCCCGTGCACCTCCATCGCGCCTGTTCCCGCCGCCAGACAAGCCGCCAAAGTGGGAACCCAAAGCCTGTGCGGAGCCAGCATGAGGGCTATCATCCCCGCCGACACCATGATCAAATACCCGTCGGTTTTGCCGACAAGCATGACGCGCTGGTAAACGAGTTCCGGAAGAGGTGGAGGCTTGGCTGGCATTTCGTGTGCGAAAAAGTGAGTGCTATGGCCGAAAAACCGTGTGGATTTCGGCAAAAGAGTCGTTCTGATGTGCCCTTTTCACCGACAATGACAAGTTGAACCGAACAACCCATATAAAAACCTGAAAGCCTGAAAACCTGAAACAAACATTCAGCCCTTCAGCCTTTCAGTCCTTCAGCCCTTTCCCACCCGTGCCTCCCGACTCACCAGATTCCTCCCAACCGCCACCGCCACCGCCGCCCGCGCCCTTTCCTTTCCGACTGGAGTTCCCGCCCGAACTCCCCATCTCCGCGCGCGCCGGGGAAATCGTCACCGCCATCGCGCAAAACCAAGTCGTCATCCTCGCCGGCGAAACCGGCTCCGGCAAAACCACCCAAATCCCCAAAATGTGCCTCGCCGCCGGACGCGGCGCACGCGGCCGCATCGCCTGCACGCAACCCCGCCGCGTCGCCGCACTCTCCATCTCCCGCCGCGTCGCCGAGGAACTCGGCGTCAGCTGGGGCCGCGAAGTCGGCTGCAAAATCCGCTTCGACGACCGCACCTCCCCCGCCACCATCATCAAATTCATGACCGACGGCATGCTCCTGGCCGAAGTCCAAAACGACCCCATGCTCCGCGCCTACGACACCGTCATCCTCGACGAAGCCCACGAACGCTCCCTCAACATCGACTTCCTCCTCGGCCACCTCCGCAACCTCCGCTTCAAACGCCCCGGACTCAAAATCATCATCACCTCCGCCACCATCGACACCGCGCTGTTTTCAAAAGCCTTCGACGACGCCCCCATCATCGAAGTCTCCGGTCGCACCCACCCCGTCGAAGTCATCTACGCCCCGCTCGACGAACCCGGCGCCGACTCCACCTCCTCCGACCCCACCTCCGCCGATGACGACAAAAACGCCAGGGCCGAAGCCCTCCACTACATCGACGGCGCCGTCGAAGCCGTCGAACGCATCATCCGCGAAACGGATTCCGGCGACATCCTCGTCTTCATGCCCGCCGAACGCGACATCCGCGAAACCACCGACCTCCTCGAAGGCCGCGGCCGCAGCGGACGCGCCACCACCACCACCGCCGCCGGCACCGCCGGCAAAATCAAAAACTGCGAAATCATCCCCCTCTTCGGACGCCTCTCCGGCGCCGGCCAGCAACGCGTCTTCGCCCCCGTGCAACGCCGCAAAATCGTCATCTCGACCAACATCGCCGAAACCTCGCTCACCATCCCCGGCATCCGCTTCGTCGTCGACACCGGCCTTGCGCGCGTCAGCCGCTACGCCCCGCAATCCCGCACCCGCCGCCTCCCCATCGAGGAAATCGCCCAGTCGAGCGCCGACCAGCGCAAAGGCCGCTGCGGCCGCGTCGCCGAAGGCGTCTGCATCCGCCTCTATTCGGAAAAAGACTGCAACGAACGCCCCCGTTTCGCGCAGCCCGAAATCCAACGCGCCAACCTCGCCGACGTCATCCTCCGCATGAAAGCCTTCGGCCTTGGCGACATCGAACGCTTCCCCTTCATCAACATGCCCGCCGCCAAATCCATCCGCGCCGGCTACGCATTACTGGAAGAACTGGGCGCGCTCGAAGCCAGTGACACGGACAAACCTGCTGCCTGCGCCAACACTCACGATACTCACGACACTCACGACACCCCGCCACTCCCCCCATTCCCAAACCACACGGACAATCCCGTCCGCGCCACCTCCCAAAAACACCTCACCCCCATCGGCCGCGAGCTTGCCCGCCTCCCCGTCGACCCCACCGTCGGACGCATGATCCTCGAAGCGCGCAAAGAAAAATGCGTGCGCGAAGTCACCATCATCGCCGCCGCCCTCTCCATTCAGGACCCGCGCGAACGCCCCCTCGACAAACAAGCCCAGGCCGACGCCGCGCACCGCCGCTTCGCCCACGCCGACTCCGATTTTCTCACCCTCCTCAACATCTGGGAAACATTTCACGACGAGTTCGAAACCATGTCGCAATCGAAACTCCGCAAATTCTGCCGCGACCACTTCCTCAGCTACACCCGCATGCGCGAATGGCGCGACATCCACGCGCAACTCATCGAAACCCCCGCCCCCCGCGACGCCCTCCGCAAACACCCCGCTCCCCTCCACCCCGCCCCGCTCAACTGCGCCCCGCTCCACCCCGTCCCCCTCCACTACGGCACGCCCGGCTACCGCGCCATCCACCGCTCGATCCTCTCCGGCCTCCTCGGCAACATCGCCCTCCGCGACGACGAAAACGGCGGCTACAAATCCACGCACGACCGCCGCGTCGCCATCTTCCCCGGCTCCATCCTCTACACTCGCGACGAACCGAAACGCAAAAACGATAAAAACCCCGCTCACAAAAAAACCATCACCACCACCATCACCAACCCCCCCGCCGCCCTCGTCGCCGCCGAGATCATGGAAACCTCGCGCCTCTACGCCCGCACCTGCGCGCGCATCGACCCCCGATGGGTGCTCGAACTCGGCTCGCACCTCCTCAAACGCACGCACGGCGAACCCTTCTGGGACGCGGAAAAAAGCCGCGTCCTCGTCAAACAACGCACGCGCCTCCACGGCCTCGAACTCGAAACCCGCGCCGTCAGTTACGGCAAAATCGACCCGCGCCACGCCACCGAAATTTTCATCCGCGAAGCCCTCGTCAACGACACCATCGCCTTCCCGCTCGACTGCCTGATCCACAACCGCGACATCCGCCAGAAAGTCGAGGACCTCCTCACGCGCGCCCGCGACAACCGCTACATGAACCTCGACGAAGGCGTCTACCGCTTCTACGCCGCGCGCCTCCTCCCCCTCGTGGCGCAAGCCGCCGCCACACGGGCGTCCCGCCCGTCCGATTGCGCCACACGGGCGTCCCGCCCATGTCCGAACGTAGCGCGGGCATCTTGCCCGCGTCCGAACGTAGCATGGGCGTCCCGCCCATGTGACGACGCGCCAGCGTCGCCCGGATCGTCGCCCGAATCGAGTGGCACGAACGTCCCGCCCATGTCCGTGGTAACACGAACTTCCCACCCATGTCCGCGCGACAACACGCCAGCACCGCCTCCCCGCGGACACCCCCAAAAAACCACGCCCCCCCACGCCACGCCCCCCCACGCTACGCCCCCCCGCAACCTGCCCCCAAAAACCACGCCCCCCCGCGACCCGCCCCCCCGCGCCACTGCTCCCGACCCCTCCATCTCCTCCGCCGGCGCCCTCGTCGCCCTCGTCCGCGAACGCAAACCGCACGAACCGCACTTCCTCGAAATGCAAATGGAGGACCTCCGCACCCCCGACGAACTCCAGCACGACACCCTCTCCTTCCCCGAAACCGTCCCCCTCGAAAACCGCGCCCTCCCGCTCTCCTACGCCTACAAACCCGGCCAGACCGACGACGGCGTCACCATCCAAGTCAACCTCCGCGAAGCCGAAACCCTCACACCCGCCGCGCTCGACTGGGCCGTGCCCGGCCACCTCGACGCCAAAGTCGAACACTACCTGCGCGCCATCCCGAAAGAACTCCGCCGCGCCTTCATGCCCCTCGCCGAAACCGCGAAAACCCTCGCCGCCCAAATCGCCACGCGCGACCGCCTCACCGGCCGCCGCGAAACCATCGCCGAATCCCTCGCCGCGCAAATCGCCGAACGCTTCCACATCCGAATCCACCCCTCCATCTTCTCCCCAAAACCCCCGCCCGACCACCTCCGCGTCCGCATCCGCGTGCTCGACGACGACGGCGCTGAAATCTGCGCCAGCCGCGACCCCGCCGAAATCCACGCCGCGCTCGCCAGCCGCACCCGCGAAGTCAGTGCCGCCGCCCCGCACGACGACCCCGCCATGTGGCAACGCGCCCGCCAGCGCCACGAAAAACCGGCCAGCGAAACCTGGACCTTTGGCGACATCCCCGACCGCATCATCATCGGCCACCACGCCGGCGTCCCCGTCGAAGCGTATCCGGGATTGCACCGCGACACCCAACAAAGCGCCAACTGGCGGACTGCCGCCGCCCCCCGGCCCCAAAACCAAGCCGCCGGACAACAAAGCGCCCCCCCGCCGGAAACCAACCCCCAAAAAACCGCGTCCCCGCGCGCGCCCGGCGACCCTGTTTCAAAGCCGAAGATCGGCAGCCCGCCAAACGCCGCCCCCCACGGCACCTCCGCCCCTCCCGGCATCACCGCCGCCCCCGGCATCTCCCTGCGCCTCTACCGCACGCCCGAAGCCGCCCGCGCCGAAACGCAACCCGCCCTCTTCCGCCTGCTCGAACTCCACCTCAAATACGAACTCGCCTGGACG
>JAISGL010000276.1 GCA_031263125.1 Opitutaceae bacterium
CCCTCATGACGCCCAACCGCTTCTACACCGACTTCGACACGCAGACACTCGGCGATCCTCGCAAAAAAGATTACCGCAGCGCGTTTCAGATCGACCGCGACCGCCTCATCCACTCGCACGCCTTCCGCAAGCTCCAGTCGAAAACCCAAGTGTTCCTCTCCGGCGAATACGATTTCTACCGCACCCGCCTCACCCATTCGATGGAAGTCGCGCAAATCGGCCGCTCCATCTGCCACTACCTCGCCTCCCCCGAGTGCCCCAGCCACACACTCCTCGCCCCCGATTTCTGCATCGACGACGACCTCGTCGAAGCCATCTGCCTCGCGCACGACCTCGGCCACCCCCCCTTCGGCCACTCCGGCGAACGCACACTCCAGGAAATCATGCGCGACCACGGCGGTTTCGAAGGCAACGCCCAAACCCTCCGCCTCCTCGGCGAAACCATCTTCGAATCCGAAACCGGCGTCCGCGGCATGCAACCCACCCGCGCCCTCACCGACGGCGTCCTCAAATACAAAAAACTCTACCGCGAATTCACCGGCCCCGACGCCAAACCCGCCAACCACTTCCTCTACGATTATCAGGAAAAACAACGCTCCTTCGTTTTTGCGAATCGCAAAATCCCCGCCGGCCTCCACGCCGGCCTCGCGCTCAACGCCTTCAAATCCGTCGAATGCCAGATCATGGACTGGGCCGACGACACCGCCTACTCGCTCAACGACATCGTCGACGGCGTCAAAGCCGGCTTCCTCACCATCGAACGCATCGAAGCCTGGGCCGACAGAACCGAATCCCACTGGACCGCGCCGGCCACCCCGCACAAACGCAACGCCAGCACCCGCGCCACCTACCTCCAAAAACTCACCGACGGCATTCGCGCCGACAAACTTGAACGCATGTTCGCCATCAAAATCGGCGATTTTGTCCGTGCCACGCGCCTTCAGGAACGCCGCAACTTCATGTCCGCGCTCACGAACCGCTACCGTTACGAACTCCACGTCGACCCCGCCGCCATCGCCGAGGCCGAATACTACAAAAAAATGGCGAACGACATCATCTTCGAAAGCCCGCAACTCCAGCAAATCGAGTATAAAGCCCGCCGCGTCCTCCACACCCTCTGGGAAGCGGCGTGGGAAAACTACGTCGACCTCCCCAAAACCCGCCGCCCCATCAAAGTGATCCCGTTACGAGCCGCGCACCAAATCAACGAAGCCAAAACGCGCGAAGACAAAGCCCGCTGCATCTGCGACTGGCTGGCGAACCTGACCGACGGCATGATCGTCCGCACCTACCGCCGCCTCATCGACCCCGAGTTCGGCAGCATCCGCGACCTGAGCTGACATTGCGCTTCGTGAGTCAACTGATATTACGCCCTGCGACACGTAGGGCCTGACCTTGTGTCAGGCCGCGAATTATCTGTGTGCCTTCCCTCGCACGTGCGACCCGACACAAGGCAGCAGACCCTGCTGCAAAATCCTGCCGTCCGCGTAACATCACTTCACCCTTCACCGCACTTTCCTTCTCGAACCACCCGCGGCAAACCATCAACATCGCCCGCATGATCTATCTTCTCGGAGGCTCCGGTTACGTTGGCCAGGCATATCAAAAACTTCTTCAGCGCAAAGGATACGCCTTTCGCAACCTTCGCCGCTGCGAAATCGACTACACCGACACCGATACACTGCTCCGCGCCCTGACCGCGGATCGCCCCGCGTTTCTCATCAATGCCGCCGGCTACACCGGCAAACCCAACGTCGACGCCTGCGAAATCCACAAAGCCGAATGCCTCTTCGGCAACGCCGTCCTCCCCGGACGCATCGCCGCGGCCTGTGAAAAGGCAAACATCCCCTGGGGCCACGTCTCCTCCGGATGCATCTTCACGGGCGCGCGCCCCGACGGCGCCGGATTCACCGAAACCGACGCCGCCAATTTCACCTTCCGCCAAAACAACTGCAGTTTCTACTCCGGCGCCAAGGCCCTCGGCGAAGAAGTCCTCGCCGGACGCCCCGCCGTCTACATCTGGCGCCTCCGCATTCCCTTCGACAACATCGACAACCCGCGCAACTACCTCGCCAAACTCATGCGCTACGAACGCCTCCTCGAAGCGCAAAACTCCATCTCGCAACTCGACGAATTCGTGACCGCCACCCTCGCCTGCTGGGAAAAACGAGTCCCCTTCGGCGCCTACAACGTCACCAACCCCGGCAACATCACGACCCATGAAGTCGTCGGCCTCATCAAGGAAAGCGGCGTCTGCAAAAAACAATTCCAATTTTTCGCCGACGAAGCGGAATTCATGAAACTCGCGGCAAAAACGCCCCGCTCGAATTGCATCATGTCGTCCGCCAAACTCGCCTCCGCCGGCATCACCATGACCCCCGTCCGCGACGCCATCCGCGCAGCGCTCCGCGCATGGAAGCGGGAGTGAGGAAACTGATGTTGCACGGACGACAGCGCAAACGTAGCGCAGGCTGCCAAGCCTGCTGACGAGGCGAAGCCTCGCCCGGTTCAAAAAAAAACGAACACCCGGCAGCGTGCGGCAGGTAAAGCATGCTTGGCAGCCTGCGCCACGTTTGCGCGAGGGCAACGCGAAGACCATTCCGTTCCTGGGAGCGCGGGCATCTCTGCCCGCGATGAGTTTTCGAGATACACCAAGCGGGCGAACGACGTTTCGGGGGCAGAGAGGCCCGCGCTCCCAGGCCAGGCATTCGCGCGGCATTTCACTCAATCGCGAATTTCGAGTTTGTTTGATGGATGATGCGAACGAATGTGGTGGGAGTGGAGGCAAACGATGCGGGAGAGCCGCGAAGCGGTTCAATATGAATAACCGTGGGTGAGGAGCAACGCGACACAACCCACGGTAAGAGCATGTAGCACACACGTCCCTGAAAGGGGCGAACTGGCGAACATCCCTGCGTGGCAACCGGTTCGCCCCTTTCAGGGACGTGTGTGCTGCTGCCAAATCCGTGGGTTCCGGCGCGTTGCGCCTTCACCCACGGTTATTCGTATTGAGTCCCTTCGGGACTCTCCCGCATCGTTTGCCACGACTCCCACTACATTCGTTCGCACCCGATATTTCTGCAAATCGAAAAATTTGTTTGCAAAACCTGACAATTAAAAATTGGATTTTTTCTGAAATTTCAAAAAAACCTTGACCTCCTTTTGCATGAAAAAAACCAAATGAAAACTTTAACGCTCACGTTGCTTTTTTTACCGGTCGCTGTTTTTATACAAGCGGCGGAAACCGTTTCGCGGGAAAACGCGAAAACGAATGTTGTTCTCGAATTAAAAAACCCTGCCGCTGTTCTGAATGTGAACAACTTCAAACCGTATATTGACGCTTTCAACGCCGACGACGAAGAAAATGTCAGACAGTTTTATCCAAATGACAAAGCGTGGGATTTTCTTTCGCAAAATATGCCGTTATTCGATTATCCCGACAAGGAAATCGAAAAAACGTATTATTTTCGATGGTGGACGTATCGGAAACATATCAAGGAAACACCGGACGGTTTTATCGTGACTGAATTTCATCCGAAAGTTTATTGGGCGGGAAAACATAACGCGATTTCATGCGCTTTGGGACTTCATTTCCGGGAAGGGCGCTGGCTGCGCGATTCCGGTTTTCTTAACGATTACGCGGTTTTTTGGTTGCGCAAAGGCGGACCGATCCGGGTTTATAGTTCTTGGATTGCCGATTCCATTCTGCAACACGCCGCCGTGACCGGAAATTCCGATCTGGCCATGGAATTGTTGCCGGATTTGATCAAAAATTACGAAATGTGGGTTAAGGAAAAACGTGATCCGAACGGGTTGTTTTGGCAACGTGACGGATATGACGGCATGGAAGTTTCCGCCGCCACCGCAATTTTGAAAACGCCAAATCATTATCGCGCGACAATCAACTCGTATATGTTCGCCGAAGCCGACGCGATTGCAAAAATTGCGAAACTTGCCGGCCAAAAAGAGATTGCCGGACGCTTTCATCAGGAGGCGGAAACGATCCGGACACTTCTTCATACGAAACTTTGGGATGACGAGGCGAAATTCTACAAGGTTGCGCCGCGTGTGAAAAACGCGGATGACCCGGTCCGGCTGGTCAACGTCCGCGAGGAACATGGTTACACGGCTTGGTATTTTGAAGCGTTAAAACCGCCGGAAGAATATGCGGTTGCCTGGGAGCAACTCATGGACCCAAAAGGGTTTTACGCGCCGTTCGGACCGACAACATGCGAACAACGAAGTCCCGATTTTCAAATCTCGTATCAAGGTCATGAATGTCTGTGGAACGGTCCGTCGTGGCCCTTTGCCACGTCGGTGACGCTGACGGGACTGGCAAACGAGATTATCCGTGAAAAAAAGGAAAATGCCGATGTTACAAAATTAAAAGACGCCTATTTGAAAACACTGGAATGTTATGCAAAATCACACCGCCGCGTGCGTGAAGATGGCAAAACCGTTTGCTGGATTGACGAAAATTTGAATCCGTTCAATGGCGACTGGATTTCCCGCACACGTCTGAAAACATGGAAAAATGGAACATGGGACGCGGGCAAAGGCGGCTATGAACGCGGCAAAGACTATAATCATTCGATGTTTTGCGATTTGATTATCACCGGTTTGATTGGATTGCGTCCATCTGATGAAAATAAATTTGAACTCTTTCCGCTTGTCCCTTCCGACATTGATTATTTTGCCATTGATAACATCAAATATCACGGACACACGCTTGCAATTTTCTGGGACAAAGATGGCAGACGTTACAATCGCGGCGCCGGCTTTTATGTTTTGATTGATGGAAAAGAGAAAATGAAAAGCAGACAAATTCCCGAAACCCCGGCGGTTATTATGTTGGATTGAAGAATAATGACCCAGCGCGGCGAAGCCGGGTGGCCTGACAAAAAAGTCTCCTCGCATGCGATAGTCTTCCAGGCGCTTATAGGTGCCGCGAACCGGTTTCTGGAAAAATATAATTTTGCAGGCAAGCTCACTTCTTCACTCCCTCACTCCCTCATTCCCTCCATCCCTCCATCACTCCCTCACTCCCTCCCTCATCCTTCTCATGAACTTACTCGTCACCGGCGGCTGCGGATTCATCGGCAGCAATTTTATCCGTCAACGGCTCACCGAAAAAAACACCGGGGAAAACGCCCCCCTGCACAAACTCGTAAACCTCGACGCGCTGACCTACGCGGGCAACCCCGCCAATCTCCACGACCTCGCAAACGACCCGCGATACACCTTCGTACACGGCAGCATCTGCGATGAACAACTCGCCGGACAAATCCTCGCCAAGTACGACATCGACGCCGTTGTAAACTTCGCCGCCGAATCACACGTCGACCGCTCCATCGACACCCCCGAACCCTTCGTTCAAACCAACGTCGTCGGCACACTCCGCCTCCTCAACGCCGCCCGCCACCACTGGACAAAACTCCCCGCCGCCCGCAAAGACACCTTCCGCTTCCTCCACGTCTCGACCGACGAAGTCTACGGCACGCTCCCCCCCGGCGCCCCCGCCTTCACCGAGGAAACCCCCTTCGCCCCCAACTCCCCCTACGCCGCCTCCAAGGCCGCCAGCGACCACCTCGTCCGCGCCTACCGGCACACCTTCAAACTCCCCACGCTCACCACCAACTGCTCCAACAACTACGGCCCCTGGCATTTCCCCGAAAAACTCATCCCCCTCATGATCCTCAACGCCCTCGACGGAAAACCCCTCCCCGTCTACGGCGACGGCATGCAAATCCGCGACTGGCTCTACGTCGAAGACCACGCCGCCGCCATCTGGCAGGTCCTCCAACGCGGACGCCCCGGCGAAACCTACAACATCGGCGGCCTCACCGAAAAACCGAACATCGAAATCGTCAGAACCATCTGCGCCCACCTCGACCAAAAAAGCCCCCGCGCCGACGGCAAATCCCACGCCGCGCAAATCACCCACGTCGCCGACCGCCCCGGACACGACCGCCGCTACGCGATCAACTGCGACAAACTCCGCCAGGAACTCGGCTGGACCCCGAAGGAAACCTTCGCCACCGGCATCGAAAAAACCATCAACTGGTACCTCGCCAACCGCGCCTGGGCCGACGACATCACCGCCAAAAAATACGCCCG
>JAISGL010000054.1 GCA_031263125.1 Opitutaceae bacterium
TGAGCGGCTGGCCGGTTTGGGCAAATGGTTTGTCACCATCGCGGCTGCCGCCGCCACCAATTTAATCGCCTCATTGACCCTCTCATAAATGGAGATTTATTTATGGCCGAGTCCCTTACGCGGCAGCGCAGGACGCACGCAGTGCCTGACCTTGTGTCAGGTCGCGCCCGCGTGGGAGGCCACACTCACTGGTAATTCGCGGCCTGACACAAGGTCAGGCCCTACGGTGCGCATGGCGGCAGGGGTGCGTAGGGCGCGACCTTGTGTCGCGCCGCGTATGGCGACGGGGGTGCGATTGTCGGAAACGTCACGCATGGCGACGGGCACTGCGCCAGGGGACGCCTGTGGACGTTCGCGGCCTGACACAAGGTCAGGCCCTGCGAAAACTGCCGACCGCGTAACATCAGATCAGTGATGTTACGCAATGTGACACGGAATCCTGTCCGCGCGGTTTGGGGAATAGTGCGAATGGCGAAATGGCGTGGATGGCAGCACAGACAGCAATTGTCCGCATCGCGCGTTACCCTGCCTCCGCAAACCGCAATCCGTGCATCAGGCCGCGCAGCTCGGCCAGTCCACGCATGCGTCCGATGCATGAATAACCCGGCGTGATGCCGGCGGGTTTTTTGAGATCATCCATCATCGTGTGTCCGTGATCAGGACGGAAAGCGATGGTGTCGTCCTCGCGGCCTTGCGCGCGGCGGCGGTCCTGCTCGTCGAGCAGCGCGCGCATGACGGCGGGCATGTTGACCGAGCCGGCAAGATGGTCCGCTTCGTGGAACGAACCATCGGCGTTGCGTTGCGTGCTGCGCAGGTGCGCCGCATGGATGCGCGGGGCGAAACGCCGGGCCATCGCGGGCAGATCGTTTGACGCGAGCGCGCTTAGCGAACCGGTGCAGAAGCACAGGCCGTTTGCCGGACTCCCATTCATGCGCAGAATCGCGTCGAAATCAGTTTCGCTGGAAACAATGCGCGGCAGGCCGAGCACGGGGAACGGCGGATCGTCGGGGTGAATCGCCATGCGGATGCCGAGCGATTCCGCGGTGGGAATGATTTCATCGAGGAAGCGCGCGAGATTTTTGCGGAGCGCGGACGCGTCGAGGCGAGCGTGTCGCGCGAGCATGGCGCGGATGTCGTCGAGCGAGAGTCCCCATTTGCAGCCGGGAAACACGTCGATGATGTTTTTGATGAAGTGGTCGCGCGCGGCGTCGCTGAGTGTTTCCCACCAGGCGCCGGCGCCGGCGATTTGGGCGGGCGTGTAATCCTTTTCCGCGCCGGCGCGTTTGAGCGCGTGGATTTCAAACGCGGCGAGTTGCACGGGATCGAAGCGCAGGCACTCCGAGCCGTCGGCCAAAACGTGCCGCATGTCGGTGCGCACCCAATCGAGCGCGGGCATGAAGTTGTAGATCACGCAACGAATATCCCCGGCGGCGAGATTGCGCAGTGTTTCGCGGTAGTTTTCAAAAAGCCGCGCGAGATCATCGGGGCGGCCAATCTTGATGTCTTCGTGGACGGGCACGGATTCGACCACGCTCCAGCGCAGACCGGCGCCGGCGATTTGTTGTTTGCGCGCGCGGATGGCCTCGCGCGACCAGAGTTCGCCATAGGGAATGTCGTGCAGCGCGGAGAAGACATCCGTCGCGCCCGCCTGCCGGATATGGCTGAGCGGCGTCTGGTCGGCGGGGCCGAACCAGCGAAACCCTTCGGCAAGACAGTGCGGAGCAGTGACAGAAGCGTGCGACATACCAATGCGTTTTGATGCACAGACGGGAAGCGTCAAGTAAGGAGCGACAAGTCGGGAGCGACGGGTGCAATTGCGGAAGGTAGCTTACGGCGAAGCCGTTGCCTATTGCAGACAAGGCAGGCGACAACGTCGCCTGCCTTGGGTAATCCGATAATAATCACACAACCTCAACGGGGTTGCCTGATAACATGCCATAAATCACCCGCGCTTCAGCGGTTCAATCCCAGGCAACCTCTTCGAGGTTGTGACAATCTTTTCCCCTTTTCCCAGGGTAGCGACTTCGTCGCAGCCCTGGGCTGAATTAGGAAACGGCTTCGCCGTTTTTGCGCCTTTCGACGCTCTCCCTTCGCTTCTGTTCCGGGTACCTCACTCGATTGCCACCCTTCGCGTTTGCACCCTACGCGAACGGTAGGATTTTGCAGCAATGGTGTTTCATGCGTCGCAGCGCGTCGCAGCGCAGCGCGGCGCGGCTGCGGCAAGGATCAGCTGTTGCGCATTTGCAGCTGGCTCGGGGGGACTCCGTGGACGGCGCTGAAGACACGCGAGAAATGCAGGGCGTCGGGGAAACCGACACGATTCGCGGCTTCCTTGACGAGCGTGCCGCCGTCCACGAGGAGTTCGGCGGCGATGTTCATTTTGCGACGGAGGAGATATTGGTAGGGGCTGATGCCTTGGTAGCGGCGGAAGAGGCGGCAGACGTTTGATGCGTCGAGGCACGCCTCGGTGGCGATTTCGGCGAGCGAGGCGAGGTGCTCGGCGCGTTCGTCGATAATGGCTTTGCAGCGGAGAAAAGTTTCCCTCGGGGTGCGCGTCGTGGCGCGGGCGGCCGCGCCGGGGCGCTTTGTCCGCCGGGTGGCGGGGACAAGGGTGTCGGCGATTTTCAGGCAGAGGAGATCGAAGAGAACGTTGCAAATGTCGGCGGCGCGGCGTCCGGGGCGGCGGCCTTCGCGGATCAGGTCTTCGAGGACGCTGCGGATTTCGCCTTGCGCGGTGAGCGCGCGGACGCGGTTGGCCGGCAGTCCCGCGCGACGCAGGCGCGTGAGCGGGGCGCGTCCGGTGAGGCAGAGAAAATATTTCACGAGCGGGCGGGCGGGGTCGGTGCGCATGGTGCAGCGGATGTTTTTTTCGCAGACAAAGACGCTGCCGGGGGCGATGGGATGCTCGGCGCCGCCACCGCCGAAACGCACCCAGCCCGAGCCTTCGACAACAAACTCGATCACGTGATAGGCAAAGCCGGGGCGGTCGATCAGGTAGTCGGGATTGCAGTGCTCAAGGCCGCCGAGTGCGAGCAGGCGCGCGGAACGGTGCGGGCCGGGGTTGAGAAAAAAATAACGCGAGCCTGGCGCGGAGACGTGCGGGGAGAGAAGGACGCCGGCGGGAGCGGGTGTCCTGGGCGTTGATTTGGAATCGGAAGGCATGGCGGGCATGGTGAAGATGCTTGCCGCAACAAAAGCACAGGCTGGTTTGCGCGCAATCGGAATTTGCCAATTTTATCCATATTGTTGCGCGTTATCTCCATGAGAATGAGCTTTCACTGACGGTTGTTTTTGCCAATTTTATCTATCTTCAGTAATCCTCCCTCATTAATCCTCAGCAATGATTCCAATGAAAAAATCCGCATCATCCAAAAAGAAAACCGTCCTCCTCGTCGCTTCCGGCGACCTTCGTCAATCGGCCAACGAAACCTGCTGGCCCGCGCAGGCTGAAATGGAAAAGCAGCTTTCCGCCTGCCTCGCCAAGCTCGGCTATAAACTCGTCCGCGCGCATCCCTACAAGCCCGCGCTCAAGCACGGCTTCATCGCCTCGCAAAAGGAGGGCATGGAGATATTCGCAAAGCTCGACCCGAAGCTGCCGCTCATCGTCGCCGAGTCGGTCTGGCAATATTCGCACCACGTGCTGTCCGGCCTCATCTCGCACCAAGGCCCGATCCTCACCGTCGCCAACTGGTCCGGCACCTGGCCCGGCCTCGTGGGCATGCTCAATCTCAACGGCGGCCTCACCAAGGCCGGCAAAAAATATTCCACGCTCTGGAGCGAAAACTTCGACGACGACTATTTCCTCTCGCACCTCAAGGAATGGCTCGCGACCGGCGTCACCAAGCACAAGACCAGCCACGTCAGGGCGCTCGCCAAATGCGCCGTGCCCCCGAAGGCAAAGGCCGTCGCCAAAAAACTCGCCGCCGAGTTTCGCGCGAAAAAGGCAATCATGGGCGTCTTCGACGAAGGCTGCATGGGCATGTATAACGCCATCATTCCCGACGAACTCCTTTTCCCGACCGGCATCTACAAGGAGCGCCTCTCGCAATCCGCCCTCTACTACGGCGCCACGCAAGTGAGCGACGCCGAGGCGCGCGAGGTGTTCGCATGGTACAAGAACAAAGGCTTCACGTTCCACTTCGGCACGGACGAGGAAAACGAACTCACCGAAAACCAGGTCCTCTGGCAGTGCAAAATGTATGTTGCCGCCTGCCGCATCGTCGATGAATTCGGCTGCGACGCCATCGGCATCCAATATCAGCAAGGACTCAAAGACCTCATCCCCGCCTCCGATCTCGTCGAAGGCACGCTCAACAGCAGCGACCGCCCGCCCGTCAAAAATGCCGCCGGCAAAGTCATCCGCGCCGGTGAGCCGATCCCGCATTTCAACGAAGTCGACGAATGCGCCGGCATCGACGGCCTCATCACCAACCGCGTCCACAAAGCCCTCGGCCAGCCCGTCGAAAACACGCTGCACGATTTGCGCTGGGGCGATTGGGACAGGAGCGGCACGGTCAAGGATTACGTCTGGGTGTATCTCATCTCCGGGGCCGCGCCCGCCGAGCACCACATCGGCGGCTGGGCCGGCAGCAACGGTTACCGCCAGAGCAAATGGTATTTCCGCCTCGGCGGCTCGACGCTCTGCGGCGTTGCCAAGCCGGGCGAAATCGTCTGGAGCCGTGTGTTTGTTGAAAACGGCAAACTCAAAATGGACCTCGGGCGCGCCAAGGTCGTGGAGCTGCCCGCCGAGGAGACAAAGCGCCGCTGGGATGCCACGTCGAGTGTCTGGCCGATCATGCACGCCGTCACTTATGGCGTGAATCGCGAGCAGATGATGGCCCGCCACAAAGCCAATCACATCCAGGTCGCCTACGCGAAGTCCGCGAAGGACGCCGACCTCGCCATGTATGCAAAAGCCGCCCTCGCCGCCGAACTCGGCATCGAAGTCAGCCTCTGCGGCACCAAGGC
>JAISGL010000068.1 GCA_031263125.1 Opitutaceae bacterium
AGCTGTAACCGGCTCCCCGGACGGATTTGGTTTTGCGACGTAGAAACATGCCCGGCAGTATCGCACAAAAATCCCCCGCATGGATAGGGGGTGTTCGGCACTACATGCCCCGCGCGATAACGCTTCCCTATGAAACGCGCCCGGTCAAAAAACCGCTCTCCTCTGAAAGTTTTTTCGCCGTCCGGGCGAACTGCGGAACTCGGGTTAGTAGCACCGGCTTTTTTGCGGACTGACGCCGCAAACAAGAGGCGCGCAGATTGCGCGCAGCCAGTTTGTAGCAGCCAACGCGTTTTGAAATTTGAACCAACATGTTGGTTCATACGCCCGCATTGCAGCACGGAGAAATGCTTTTGACTCCGTGACCTCGGTGTCCTCCGTGGTGAATTGGTTTGGATTGGGTTGTCTCCAAAATGGCCGCATAGCAGGCGTATACAAAATCCTCGCAAATATGAGTTACTTCTCAGGATAGTATTGCGGAAGGGGTTTTTGGTAGGGCGGTCTCGCCGAGACCGCCGCGTTCGTCACCCGTGCATCCCGGCGGTCTCGGCATGTGCTTCCAGTCATCAACAAGGCGCTCATAGGTGCCACGGTTTCCCTGCCTGCAAAATCATATTTGGCGGGAAACCGGTTTGCAGCGCCTATAAGCACCCGGAAGATATCCGTATGCGTTTACCCTGGCCTGATCCCGTATCTGTGCCTTTATTTTTATTATTTGAGATTACTTGGCGGTTCCAGGCATATTGCATCAACGCAGGCGACAATGGCGCTCAAATCAACACTGCCAAATTTCACCCTCTGCATATCTATCATAAACCATCCGGGATAATCGCCAAGTGAATTATTTAAGAAAATAAACATATCGCAGTTAATACTTATTTTTGGGGAATTATTTCCGGACTCATATTCTAATATTAATATCTGTCGTAGACTTGTGCTTATATCAAGTAATTGTTTTTTGCTGCATTTTGCATCTATCGGGCTGATTTTAATTTTCTCCAGCAAGCGAAGAGGGGCTTCCGATGAAGGATCACCCCCGGCTTCGAATACGATTGGGGCTTCCGAATATGTATCATTGCTTTTCTTGCACCCAAAAGCAAAACCTACAATAAAACATAATATAAATATAAGATATAATTTATTTTTCATAACATTACCAAGTGGAATATTTATCAACAGGCTCCGATCTGGCGCAGCCATCATTAGGAGGAAACCAACGGGGCAGGCCACGCTCTTTTGCCGTGTGGATTTGGAGTTTTGAAGCAAAGCATTTGAAATGAAATGTGGCATCTTGTGTTTGATCGGACTTGATGACTGAAATAACCGCAAAAAGCAAGGTCTGGCGCCGTTGGATTTCCCCATGCATAATTTGCAATTCACTATTCAATCAAATGGAAAGTGGCGGGAGAATCAAGATATTCTTGCTGAACAAATATCATGGTTTTATCGTCATGCTTAATTACTTTACTGATGTTACGCGGCGCGTAGTGCCTGACCTTGCGCCAGGCTGCGGATTACCTGTGCGGTTGCTCACGCGGGCGCGGCCTGACACAAGATCAAGCACTGCGAAGCCCCTGCAAAACAACTCAACTTGAACGCGCACAGGCGGGTGAATCAAAAGGAGCCGCGGATGCCGGCATTCCACATCGAGCCATAGACATCGTAGAGATAGATGCGACTGGATATGTTGGAAAATTGGATGCTGGGGGCGTTGAAGATGTTGCGGCCCGAGAGCATGAGGTCGAAATGTTTCGTTATCCTGTAGCTGACGCTCACGCCCCATATTTCGCGGGCAGCCAGCCAGCGGATGCCGGTGTTGCCGGTTATTTCCGTATCGGTCACCGAACCCAGACGGGACTTTGCCTGCCAGGTGCCGTTGATATGAATGCCGACACGGCCATACCGGTAGCGAAGACCCCAGTTCGCCATCTTGCCGGGCACTCCGATGCGCACGCCCTCGGCGACGACACGGGTGAACGAACCATAAAGGCTGATGCCTTTGAGCGCGCGGGGCAGGAAGGTAAGCTGCTGGCTGTACTCAACGGTATAGCCGTCGGTGTGGAGAGCCTTGTCGCTATTCTGGGCGCTGACGTAGGCGTAGCCAGGGTAATCGTCGGGGGAGAAGCCAACGTCCTCGGGGTTGACCGTGTAGCCGGCCTGCTGCATGTCCCTTAAATTGAGTCTATAATAGGACACGCCGAGCAATCCGGAGGGTTCGATGTAATATTTGAGGCCGGCGTAATACTTCGTCGAGTGCTCGGGCTTGAGCTGCGGATTGGGCACCGTGACAGTCATTGTATTTTCGTTAACCGAGGTGACTCCGCCAAGGTTGCCGTAGTCGGGACGGAGGATTGCCTGGCTGAAGGCAACCTGGCCGACCAGCTTTCTCGTGAATTCATATTTAACGCCGCCGCTGAGGAACCAGTCGTCGTATCTGCCATGTCGCGTGATTTGCCGCCCGTCGTGATATTGGTAAAGGAGACCGGGAATCGTCGTGGCGGCGGTCGCGCTCACCGGATAGCCGGCGGCGGCGACTTCCGACAGCGGTCGGATTTGCGCGATGTTGGCTTTGGTTTTGGTTTTTTCGTAACGGAAACCGAGGTCAAACCTGGCCCGGCCAATGCGCGTCTGCGCCTCCATGTAGGTGGCGGTGATTTCCTCCGAAATCCTTTTATTATTGTCGAGCCGGCGCTTCGTATTTCCCAAGGAGTCGGGCACGAAGTAATCGGGATGCTGCTTGTAGATATCATAAACCGCATAGTTACTGTCAGCGCGCCAGTTTTGAGCGGTCATGTTGCCTCCCTTGCCGTCGAGATTGAGGTCGAACTTGTAGTTTTTTGTCCAAGGAATGACGGCTTCAAGCGAAAGTGGATCGTTGGTGGGTCCGACGTATTGGAAGAGTTTGTAGGAACCTTCGGTGGTTCTCCAGTTGTTGCCGCGGCTGCCGAATCCAGTCATAAACGTGACCGGGAGTCCGCCGATGCCGAGTTGTTTCTTAATATCCAGATAGCCGCTGCGCATTTCATTGATGGCGTCGGATTCGGAAGTGCGGATGGTGTTGCCGATGATATCATCACGATTCCAACTCGTGGGATCACCCCAGGGGCGTCCGTCGGTTTGTGCAAGCGTCCAGGTGGGGGAATCTTCCGACGGACGGGTGGCCGTGAATCCAAGGCGTGTGATCCAGTCGTCCGTGCGCACGAAGAATCCTTTGCTGTTGTCGCGGAAATTGAATTCGGACCTCGAATAGCTGGCGCGGGCCGTGGCTTCCCAAGTGTCGCCCTTATATTCAAGTTTCGGGGCCAGCACATAAACAGGCGTGCCGGCATAGCGGTGCGAATATTCGGTGCGGAGACGGGGGCTGCTGCCGGCGGTGACCGCCGCGCCGGTGGTGGCGTTGACGGGTTTCGCGATGAGATTGGTGGTCGTGCTTTCCGCGGGCTGGGTCGCCACCGGCGCGTAGAGATAGGTATATTGATTGACGTATTCGACGTCGTAGAACGAGTAACTGCTGCGCCAGGAAAAAACGAGGTTGGGTGTGATCTTGAAATCAACGCTCAGATTGGCGGCTTCGCGACTCGTCATTTTCGGGCCGGGGCGGAACATGATGTCGTTGAGCTTGGGATTGGCGACCGTGGCGCCGGAGGCGGCGTTGTTATAGTTGTAGCGCATTTGGATGCGGTCCTGCTGTACAAAGTTGGCGTTATAACTGGCATTGAATTCGACACCGAGGCGGCCCTTCAGGAAAATGTCGGCGTATCCGAATTGTCCTGAGGGGAAAATGCGATAGTGTTTCCGGTCATCGGGAAAATATTCGCGTTTGAAATCGGCATCGGAGGTGCCGACGCCATAAAATTGAAAGATGATCGTGCGTCCGGTGCGCTGGAATGCGTACTTGCTGCGGAGGTTGATGGTGCCGCCGGGCGAATCGGCGTCCATGTTTGCATTGAGAGTGTTGTTGAACTCAATCGATTCGATTCCGGTGATGGACATTTGCTCGAAGGAGTTTTGGCGCCCCGTGTTGTTATTGGAAGTGGCGGTGGCCATGCGAACGCCGTCCGTGGTGAAGTTGGAATACTTCGGGTCGAGTCCGCCGATGCGCACGGCGCTGGTGTCGACCTCCACGTAATCGAGGGAAAGGCCGGGCATTGATTTCATGAATTCGCCCACGTCGCCCATGGTAAGCTCGCCGTAGTTGTCGGCGGCGACGACGTTTTTGGCATTGAGGGCGGCGCGGCTTTCCATGAGGGCCTTGGCCTGTCCCACGCGGGCGCCGGCCACTTCGAGTTTTTCGAGTTGTATCACCTCGTCGCCGCCCGCGCCGTAGGTGAGTTCCCTCAGTTCAAAATCCTTCACCGTCGTTTGCCCTGCGATGACGGTGATCGTGGCGATGGCCGTTTCCGCGCCCGCATAGCGGACGCTTATGCGGACCTCTCCCGCGGCCACATTGGGCAGGCGGTAAAAACCGCCATCGGTGGTGTAGGTCGCGAGGTTAGTGCCCTCGACGCGAACCTCGGCGTTGCGCGCGTATTCTTTCGCGCCTGAGTTGAACACACGTCCGCTGATCGTGCCGTTGGCCGGTTGCGCCTCCAGGGCCACCGCCGCCGCCAGGGCGACAAGCGGCAGCAGGATGCGGTATATCAATGAATAAGCATGGCTGGCGTTGGTAATCATATTAGTCATGATGTTATTGGTTTTGTTTGATTGCAGGTGATGTTTGATTGCGGGTGATAAATATTCCCAGGATGCGTTCCAAAATAATATATCTTATATTTTGTAATTGTTGCGAACGGCAGGGTGATTTTTTTTAAAGAGCCGTCTTGGTTGATGTTTTTAACAAGGCATTTATTTATGGAATTCATGTGAGGGCAATAATGTCCGGCAAATATCACAGCAGTGAGGCATTCATGTGACAAACATATGAAAACGGCTGATTTCATCTCTTTTGCGGCCCTGCATATGTTTTTTGAAGGCGCCATTTTGTTTTTTGATTTTTCAAACCACTTTTTTGAGGAGACAACGCGTGCGTCGGGAAGATGGCAGGATGTCATAAGTTGCGATTTTGTGGTTATCCCCGGCCAGTTACTGTGGCCGATGAAAAAATTCGCCAAAGACGGTATCGGAATAGCCGTGAAATGGCATGTCTGGCGGAGTGAAGCCGCTCTTGGGATGGGCAAAAATGACAGGCGATGGGCGAAAGGCAGGCGCAAGTAGGTCGTTGATGGCATCGGTTAAAAAATGAGTGAATGCAGGCGATTTTGTGTGCAGGAGCACACATGGCAAGCGGAAATGTGTGCTTATTCACACATTTTATTGAGGTGTTTGTGTGAAAATCCACGCATTCCGCCATGCCGCGTCCTCTCATCAACGTTTCCGGTCCGGTCATCCGAAAACTTCGGGAGAGCCGGGAGTGGTCGCAAAGCGACCTCGCGGCGAAATGCCAGTTGGCGGGTTGGGACGCGGGACGCGACATCATCGCGCGCATAGAGGGGCGCGTCCGCCTCGTGCGCGATTTTGAGATGATAATCCTGGCCGGCATTTTTCAGGTCACCCCGAACGATCTTTTGCCGTTTGCGTGTCAGAACCAGAAATCGAAGGAATCGACCGACGCTCGCCGGACGAGTTAGGCGCGGGGACGATTCCAATGGCTTTTGTGGCTTGTTGTTCCTTCCGGTCGTTTCATGCGCTCTCCCGTACCCCGAGGCTTACGGGTACATTGATGTGGCGGTCGCCGAAACGTTTTTTACGAGGGAGCGCAACGAGTTTTTGATAGTGCGTTCTCGCCGAGACCGCCCTGCCAAAAACTGGCTGCCTCCCACGCTTGCGCAGCCTGACACAAGGTCAGGCCCTGCGCGCTGCGTAGCATCAGTTCCTTGCATTGAAAACGTCGAAGAACCAGAAAAATAAACGGGCGCATCTCAAAAACGGAACAGGCCAAACCGCCAATTCCAAAGTAGCGTGGGCGTCCCGCCCGCGGACGGCGCGAAGCGCCGCCCCCATGCCGGCCCCCCCGGTGCAAGCAAGATGCCTGTGCCACTCCCGGAACACGGCCAGAATGCCCGTGACACGGCGTCTTGCCTGTCCGGTTTTTGAGATGCACCCTCTGCCGCGTTTCTGTCGCTTTTTGACTTGTGCCACCCTCCGCCGTATGCGTTTATTGCTTGGCGTCAGTTTTTCAACCAATCCACCCACCAACATCGCGCAGAATCACACCACTAACATAATTCATTTCGCGTAGCTTCGGCTGCTGTCCGTTCCGAAACCTAGGAAATTTCGAGACCATAAGAAACATCGCTGAAATGCGCCCTGTATTGGGGCGCATTGAAAGCGTTTCCTTATGGGGCTATTCCTAGGTGCCTGGAACGGGACGCAAGTAAGTGCGTCCCTCTTTTATATTCGGGCACCAAGGACGACCCCGCAGGGAACATCCGCAGACAACGGCAAAGGCACGTGCGAGCCAATCCCAACGACCTTTGCCATTATGTACACCGTCCTGCTTTTCGGACGCGTTCGCGCCGTTATGGCGCGAGACGCCGTTTCACCTGTCCGCCAGTCCAGCACCGCCGCCGGCGAATCGCCCGCGCACACCGCGAATGCGAAGGGAGGCGCGTCATGAGTGCCGCCGGGGATGCCCCGCTGGAAATCAGCATCGTCATGCCGTGCCTCAACGAGGCGCGCACGCTTGGGGCGTGCATTGACGAGGCGAGGCGCGCGCTCGCCGAGGGCGGGCTGCACGGCGAAATCATCGTCGCCGACAACGGCAGCGACGACGGCTCGCAGGCCATCGCCCTCGCTGGCGGCGCGCGCGTCGTCAACGTCGCGGAAAAAGGCTACGGCCACGCGTTGCAAGCCG
>JAISGL010000449.1 GCA_031263125.1 Opitutaceae bacterium
CGCTTGGCCTTGCCGATCTCGCCGGCGAGCGTGAGGCGCTGGTTTATCAAATCGACGAGCTGGCGGTCGATGACGTCTATTTTTTCGCGAAAAGGTGTGAGGTTCATGGCGACGGGGGACTTATTCCGGTTTTTCGGGGGAGGCTTCGGGAGCGGGGGCGTCGGGAACGGGGGCGTCGGGAACGGGGGCGGGGGCCTCGGGTGCGGGAGGTGGGGCGGGCTGGGCTGGCTGATCGGACAGATCTGGATGATCGGTCTGATCTGTCTGATCGGACATATCTGTCCGATCCGACAGAGCGCCCGCATCAGGCGCGGCCTCGGCATCCGCCACGGGCGCATCCTCCGCAGGCGCCTCCGCCGCAGGCGTATCCTCCGCGGCCCCGCCCGCCGTCGCGAACGGTGTCACGGTGTGGTCCACCGAAACGCTGGCGAGATTCGGCGATTCGCCCTCGCCTTCCTCAAGCGGCAGGCCCATCTCGGCGTCGGAGGGCGGCGTGACTTTGGTGGAGTTTTGCAACCACGCGTCGATCTGGCGCGGCGAGAGGACGTCCGACGCAGGCAGTTCGATGAGCGATTTCACGCCGACAAATTCGAGGAACTTGTCCGTGGTGCCATACTGCAACGGGCGTCCGGGCAAATCGGCGCGACCCGTGATATAGACAAGCTCGCGCTCCATCAACTTGCCCAGGCCGGCCTCGGCGGAAACGCCGCGGATTGATTCGATTTCGCTGCGCGTGACCGGCTGGCGATAGGCGACGACGGCGAGCGTTTCGAGCGCCGACTGCGAGAGTTTCACGGGCGGCGGTTCGTCGCGCATGATGCGAATCCAGCGGGCGTAACGCGGATGAGTCATGAGCCGGTAGCCGGCGGGACCCTCGACGAGAATGTAGATATCGTCCGTCGCGCGCAGTTCGGCGGAAATCGCGTCCATCGCCTCGCGAATCTGCGCGGCGGTGATGAGCGAGGGAACGTTTTGATAAAGCTCGGCATCGGTGTCCGCGGACGATTGCGCAGGGACTTCGGCAGGCTCCTCGGTTTGCGCGCCGGCGCCGTCCGCTGGTTGTTCGACCGGCGCGTCGGCGGCGGGTTGATCGGGTTGCGCCGGTTGTTCGGATTGCTCGGATTGTTCGGGCTGCGCCGGTTGTTCGGACTGTTCGGATTGCGCCGCCGGTTCCTCGGCTTGCACGTCTTGCGCCAGTTCCTCGGCTTGCGCGTCTTGCGCCAGTTCCTCGGCTTGCGCGTCTTGCGCCGGTTCCTCGGCTTGCGTGGATTGCACGACGTGCGCGGCTTGCGCGGAAACCAGTCCGGCGGGTTTTAATGATGGCGCCTCCGGGTCCGGCTCAGGTTCCGGTTCGCGTTCGGCGGTTGCTTCGACGGGCGCGGCAAGGTCGCCGTCAGAATCGCCGGCAGGTTGCCCGGCGTTTGTTTCCGCATCCTCACTGGCATCCGCACCAGCACTGGCATCCGCACCGGCATCGGTAACGGGCACGGTGAGCGGAGAGATTTCCTCGTCGGCATCGACCCCGGTCTCGTCCGCCGCAGCCCCGGCGGCAGCGGCGGGCGCTTGTTCGTGGAAACGCGCAAAGATGTCCTGCACGTCCCTGATGGAGAGCGCCTGACTGGAGGAAAACAAGAGTGCGCGGAGCACCTTTTGCAGATTGAAAGCCATTGCGAAAAAAGAGCGGTCAGTGAATGCGACGCACACCGATTGAAGCAATACCGAAAAACAGGGCGTCCAAAAGCAAGGAAGCCCGGTGTGATTGCGAAAGGCAGCCACGGCGAAATCGTTGCCTATTACAGCAATCATACAGCCAATTAAATTATTTACTGATGTTACGCATCTCGTAGGGCCTGACCTTGTGTCAGGCCGCGAATTACCAATGTGGCCTCCTTCGCGAGCACGGCCTGACACAAGGTCAGGCCCTACGAAATCCCGCCATCCGCGTAACATCAGTTACTGGTGCTACGCGACCGGCGGGATTTGCAGTGCCTGCCCCTGTGTCAGGCCGCCACGCACTGCGATATTTGAAGGATGACCATATGCCGGGTCAGAAGCGCACGGTGTCGGTTTTCCGCCCGTTCATGTCCAAAACGTCCAGCATCAGGCCCGCCGCTGTCGCATGCCCGCGGATCAGGCGGGCGGCCTCCGGCGCCGTGCCGCCACCCGTGATCTGCGCGTAGGGGAATGCGCTGTCCGCCGGAATATGCGTCCACCGATGCACGTGCGCCGAGATGATCACGCGCGCGCCCCATTTCACCAGCGAGTCATGCCACGCGTCGCGACCGCGCTTGCTGAAACGGTCGAAGCCCGCCGGCTTCGCAAAATAATCCTGCGGCTTTTCATCGGTCCAGCGCAGCGGGATGTGGCAAAACACCACTTTCACCGGCGCGTCTTTTATATCGGGACGCGCGATCACTTTTTCGAGCCAGCGCGCCTGCTCCGCAATCAACGGTTCGAACGCCGCCGTGCCGCGAAAACTCGGATGCCGGTCGGGTTTGTCCTCGCCCGTGTCGAGCACGATCGCGCCCAGCGGGCCGCTGCGAAACGCATGGAACGGCCGCCGCGCGCCGCCCTCGTGCGTGTCGGGAAAATCGATGAAGCCGCCGACTTTGCTGGCCCACAAGCCGCGCACGTCGTGGTTGCCGCGCGTCAGCAACACCGGCGGCCCCTTCGCCAGATCGACGCCGCCGCGCGGGTGTACATACACGCCGGGAATCATCGACGCGTCCGTGTTGTTTCCCCGCACGATGTCGCCGTTCCACATCAGGAAATCGGCCGGTGGCGCGTCCCCGTCTTGCGTCAGCCCGGCCAGTCGCACGAGCGTTTCCTCGCGGTCGTGGGTGTCATTCCATATCACGAACCGCGTCTCCGCGGCCTCCGGCGCGAGCGTGGAAAACGAATACACGCGCGACGCCACCGGCGGCGCCTCGTCGCCCGATGCCGTGAGCGCGCGCGTCATGCAACGCCACCAATAGCGCGTCCCCGCCGCGAGTCCCGTCAGCCGGATTTTCAGCACGCGTTCGTCGTGCGGCGTGAAGCCGTCCGCGTCGCCGCCGCTCCTCATGTCCAGCCTGTCCGCGCTTGTGCCGTATTCGACCCAGCCGAGGGCGGCGCCGTTCACCGTCCACACGATTGTCGCCGAGCGCGACGTGGGCGCGAACACGGCGGGAGTCCCGTCAACGAGCGGCCGCGCCGCCGCCGCGCCGTCATTTTTCCCCGGCGTTTCCGCCGCCCGCGCCAGCGTCGTGGCGCCGCCTGCCGCCGCGAGCGTCCCGGCGGCGCCGATCAATTTCACAAAACTCCTGCGTTCCATGTGTGTTTTGGCATTCATATTAAATAAATAATCAGATTTTTTCAAGGATGAGGCCGGGGACGCGTGCGTTTTCATCCGCGTGTACGTTGTACGTTGTGAATAATAATGCACGCATCTCCGGTAATGGAACCAAGCGATAAGGATGTTTGTACAAAAATAAAGAATAATTGATATTACGTGATTGATGTTACGCGACACGTACGTAGCGCAGGCTGCCAAGCCTGCCGGGCGAGACAAAGCCTCGCCCGGTTCGAAGAAAAACGAACACCCGGCGGCGTGCGGCACGCAAAGCAGACCTGGCAGCCTGCGCTACGAGAGACCTGCCTCAAGATCAAGGCCCTGCGAAATCCTGCCGGTCGCGTAACATCAGTTATTATCTGATGTTACGCGGCCGGCCTATCCTGGGAGCGAGGGCATCTTTGCCTGCGATGCGTTTTCGAAATGCAATCTGCGGGCGCACGGCGTTTCGCGGGCAGAGATGCCCGCGCTCCCAGGAACGGAATGGCCTTCGCGTTATCCTCGCCCAAACGTAGCGCAGGCTGCCAAGCATGCTTTGCCTGTCGCATACCGCCGGGTGTGCGTTTTTTTTCGAACCGGGCGAGGCTTC
>JAISGL010000462.1 GCA_031263125.1 Opitutaceae bacterium
ACAGGGTTTTGATATCCGCGGACGTTGGACGTGGTTCAAAAAGATGCGGGATTCTTTAAGTGATGTTACGCAACAGCGCCTGGGAGCGCGGGCATCTTTGCCCGCGATGGATTTTCGAGATACACCAAGCGGGCGCACGGCGTTTCGCGGGCAGAGATGCCCGCGCTCCCAGGAACGGGCTTCGCATTGCCACCGCCCAATCGCGGGGGCGGGTTTGGTTGGTCGCGGAAAAACATCGCGGAAAAACATAGCAGTGACTTTTGAATTTCTTTGGCCGCGCAACCGGTTGTTTAAGGAAAGGTCTTTGTTTTTTCCTTACGCGTCCATGTCGGACCAGCGGCGGGCCATGCGGGCGAAGATGTAGAGCGCCACTCCGGAGGCCACGCCGATGGCCGCGAAGGGCAGCCATACGGCGTATTGCGGGTTGTAGGTTTCCCAGAGCAGTTTGGTCGCGCCGGTGGAATCCAGGCCGGTCAGCTCTTGCAGCGCGGTCATGGCTTCGGGGCGCGTCAGGCCGAGGGTTTTTTCGAGCGAGGTCATCGAGCCGTCCCAGTTTTTGCCGGCGCCGAGGGGCGTGTTTTCCGCGATGTAGCGGAGCGCGAGCGTGGCTTTTTCACCGAAGTGGCCGTAAACGTAGCCGGCGATTTTCGAGCCGAGCAGGCCGCCGACGCCGGCGGGGATGTTCACGTAGCCGAGGTAGAGACCTTTTTTGCCGGGCGGGGCGATGAGCGAGAGGTATTCGTTTTTCTTGGGGCCGGTGGTCATTTCGCCTATCGAGAAGCAGACGATGCCGAGCACGAGGATGGTGGCTTCCATTGTCCAGCCGGCGATCAGGATGCCCGCCGTGGCCGATCCCATGCCGATGAGCATGGCGGAGAGGGTGCGCATTTTGCGCGTGAGGTACGAGGTGAGGACGACGCCGAGGATGATGCACAGCGAGTTCACGGCGAGGAGCACTTGCTGGGGGATCATGGGGCCGCGCGCGGTGTGTTCGATCAGTCTGGAGGAGGCCCATTCGGGGAGGATGGTTTGCGCGTTCCGGGCGAGGTGCGAGCTGTCCACCCAGTCGGCGATGAAGTTGGGCTGCAGGTCCCAGAGTTGATACATCATCAGCCAGAAGCCCGACATGATTGCCAGGAAGCTGAGCAGGCGCGGGTCGAAGATGTTCGCGAGGGTGCGCAGGATGACGCGGCCGAGCGGCTCCGTTTTCGACGCGCCGGAGGGGACGTCCTTGAGCACGGCGAGCAGGACGAGGTTGAGGCCCGTGAAGAGCGCCGAGGCGAGGAAGACGTTGCGCCAGGCATCGGTGGAATTGCCGCCCGCGACGAGGAGCACGGTGGGTATGAAGTGTCCCGCAAAGGCGCCGACGTTGACGACCCAGTAAAAGAGTCCCCAGCCCATGGAGGAGTTTTCCTTGGTGAGGGTGTTGGCGAGCGAGCCTTGGATGCCGGGTTTGAAAAACGCGGTGCCGAAGGCGAGCACCATGATCGAGAGGAAGAAGGCCGGGTAATTGCCGATGAGGGCGGTGTCGCGCAGGAACGCCATCATCACGTAGCCGAGCATCATGGTGGTGATCGCGAAGGCGAGGGTCTTTTTGTAGCCGAGGCGGTCGGCGATGCCGCCGGTGAGGATGGGCAGGAGCGACTGGATGATGAACCACCACATGTAGATGACGCCTTTGTCGGCGGCGGTGAGGTGGAGGCCGCCGGGGTTGTCGGCTTGCATGATGTAGATGGGGGCGACGACGCGCAGGTTGTAATACGCGAGGCGTTCGCCCATCTCGATTGAGTTGAGGAGCCAGAAGGCGCCGGGGAAGCGTTTTTTTGACATGAGGGAGAAGGGAGGGAGTGAGGGATGCGGGAAAGAGGGAATGAGGGAGGGAGCGAGGGATGCGGGAGGGCAATCGTAGCGCAGACTGCCAAGTCTGCTTTGCGGAGTGAGAGAGTGAGGAAAGAAGGAAATGAAAAATACCGCGTGCCGCAGGCGACCGGGAGGGGCGGCTTTCGGGCTTTCGTATCCATTGAGTGAAGGCAACGCGATGGGGCGTTGTCACGCTCCAATGGCGTGTTGAAAGTCTCCAATGATGCGTTGGGCGCCCCAATGGCTCCAATGGCTCTATTGCCCAAGGCTTTTGAAAGCAGGGCGAATCCCTCAATCCCTCACTCCCTCACTCTCTTCTTCCCTCAATCCCTTCTTCCCTTACTCCCTCATTCCCTCAACGGGCGTGGGGGACGATCACGACGGGGCAGGCGGCTTTGCGCAGGACGTGTTGCGTGGTGCTGCCTATCAACAGGTCGTAGATGGCGGTGTGGCCGTGGGAACCCATCACGATGTAGTCGGCCTTGTGCTTTTGCGCCTGTTCAAGGATGCCGCTTTGGGCGGGGCCGCTGATTTGCACGGTTTCGACGTGTTGCGTTCCGCGGCTTTTCAGGGTGTCACTGAGTTCACCGAGGCGGCGCGCGGCGTGCTTTTCACTGGAGGCGATGGTTTCCTGGAAGTTTTCCATCGTCAGGCCGTAGTCGCTGGTGATGATCAAGGGTTGCACGACGTGGAGCAAAACAACGCGTGCGTCCATGGTGGCGGCAAGCGTGGCTGCCGCGTCGATGACACTGTTGGTGGCTTTCGAGAAGTCGATGGGGACGAGTATCGTTTTCATGGTGATTGCAGGATGCGCGCCGGTGGCGTTTTTGCCATGATGAAATGATGGCGGGGCGGGATTTTTTTGGAGCGCGGGGAATGGGCGCAGGGAAATTAGGCGCGAGGAAATTGGGAGAGCGGATGGGAGTGTGTTTGTTTGACTGATGTTACGCGGCAGTGCCCGCATTCGTGTGCTCGCCACACGTGCCCGCCGCATGCGCCCGCCACACGCCTCTTGCATTTTGCGCGCACCCAAAAAAACGTTCTCTCCGCACTCGACCTCGGACAAAACGCACCTATCTTGACGCGCACACAACCACATCATTTTCCCCATGCTCCTCACAAAAGCAGAACTCGAATCATTCCTCGCCGCCAAAAACGCCAGCCCTCACACGTTCCTCGGCATGCACCATGCCCAAAAGGGCAAGACCAAGGGCATCGTCGTCCGCGCGTTCATCCGCGAAGCGGCCGAATGCGAAGTCGTCGACATGGAGGCGACCACCACCGCGCGCGGCAAATCCGGCAAAAAAGCCGCCGCCGTCCGCCACGAAATGGACATGCTCGCGCCGGAAGGCTTTTTCGAAGTGTTCATCCCCAGGCGCGCCGAACTCTTCAAATACCAGCTCCGCGCCACCATGCGCAGCGGCGACATGCGGCAGCTCTGGGACCCGTATTCGTTCATGCCGACCATCGGCGACCTCGACCTCTACCTTTTCAACGAAGGCAACGACCACTTCATCTACAAAAAACTCGGCGCGCACCTTTGCGACAACGACGGCGTGCCCGGCGTCTCCTTCGCCGTCTGGGCGCCGGGCGCCAGACGCGTCTCGCTCGTCGGCAACTTCAACCATTGGGACGGACGCTACCACCCGATGCGCCCCCTCGGCGCGTCCGGCGTGTGGGAAATTTTCATCCCCGGCCTGCGCGAAGGCGAAGTCTACAAATACGAAATCCACGACCAGCAAAGCCACCTCCACCTGAAGACCGACCCCTACGGCGCCTATTTCGAAGGCCCGCCCAACAACGCCTCCATCGTTTGCAACACCCGCCGCCACCAGTGGGGCGACGACGCGTGGATCGAAAAACGCAAAGCCGGCGCCGGCCGGCGCGACCAGCCCATCTCGATCTACGAAGTACACCTCGGCTCGTGGAAACGCAAAATCGAGGACGGCAACCGCATCTTCAGCTACCGCGAACTCGCCCCCATGCTCGCCGACTACGTTGGCGAAATGGGCTTCACGCACATCGAAGTCATGCCCCTCGCCGAGCACCCCTTCGACGGCTCGTGGGGCTACCAAGTCACCGGCTTCTTCGCGCCCACGCACCGCTACGGCACGCCCGGGGACTTCGCCCACTTCGTCGATTACCTCCACCAACGCGGCATCGGCGTCATCCTCGACTGGGTGCCCGCGCACTTCCCGCGCGACCAGTTCGCCCTCGCGGAATTCGACGGCACGCACCTCTACGAACACGCCGACCCCCGCCAGGGCGCGCACATGGACTGGGGCACCCTCATCTTCAACTACGGCCGCAACGAAGTGCGCTGCTTCCTCATCGCCAACGCCCTCTCATGGCTCGACCGCTACCACATCGACGGCCTGCGCGTCGACGCCGTCGCCTCCATGCTCTACCTCGATTACTCGCGCAAGGAAGGCGAATGGATTCCCAACAAATACGGCGGACGCGAAAACCTCGAAGCCATCGACTTCCTCCGCCAGGTCAACGACCTCGTGCACCAATATTATCCCGGCACGATGATGATCGCCGAAGAGTCGACCTCCTTCGGCGGCGTGAGCAAACCGACCGGGGACGGCGGACTCGGCTTCGACTACAAATGGAACATGGGCTGGATGCACGACACCCTGCGCTATTTCCAGAAAGAGCCGATCCACCGCAAATGGCACCAGAACGACCTCACCTTCGGCATGCTCTACCAGTATGCGGAAAACTTCATCAGTGTTTTTTCGCACGACGAAGTCACGCACGGCAAAGCCTCCATGCTCCTCAAAATGGGATCGTGGCACATCCCGGAAAAAGCCGCCAACCTCCGCGCGCTCTACGCGCACATGTGGGCGTGGCCCGGCAAAAAACACATCTTCATGGGCAGCGAGTTCGGCCAGTCCTCCGAGTGGAACTACACCGCGGGCCTCGACTGGCGCCTGTGCCAGTACATGGACCACGAAGGCATCCGCCTCCTCGTGCGCGACCTCAACCGCCTCTACCGCGACGAACCCGTGCTCAGCCTGAACGACTTCAACCCGCAAGGCTTCCGCTGGATCAACTGCAACGACTCCGACGCGAGCGTGCTCTCGTTCCTGCGCAAAGACCCGTATGAGCAGGACATCTTTGCGATCGTCGGCCACTTCACGCCGGTGATCCGCAACGACTACCGCATCGGCGTGCCGCGGCCGGGTTTTTGGAAGGAAGTCATCAACACGAACAGTGCCTACTACGGAGGCAGCGGCCTGGGCAACGAAGGCGGCCGCATGACCGCCCCCGTCCCCTGCGACGGCCACCCGCAAAGCATCGTGTTGCACCTCCCCCCGCT
>JAISGL010000024.1 GCA_031263125.1 Opitutaceae bacterium
GGGGCGGCGGATTTTCCGGGCGGGCGGCGGCGCCACCACATCATGACTCCGGTCAGGCTCATCAGGGTGATCGCAAGGCAGGTGACGACCGCTAATATTTTGGTCGGCAGGCCAAAGACGGAGCCGGTGTGCATGGGATAAAACCAGCGCGCGAGGCGCGCTCCGAGGGGCATGTCACGGAAAAGAATAACGTCCAGCGCGGCGCCGGAGTAGGCATCGATGAAGACAAATGCGCCGGGCTTGAGCGGTTCGTCCATCGGGCTGCCGATCATCCATGTGTCGTCGGGGCGCGCGGGCACGCGGACGGAGAGGCGGCCAAAGTCGAAGTGCCGGCGGGCGGCGGCGATGGCTTCACCGGCGGTGAGCGGGCGTGCGCCTTCGGGAGGCGGGGCGGACTTCGGCGGCGCGATGTAACTGGCGGGGAGTTGTCCGGCGAGGTAAAGGCCGGTAAAAAATCCGCGTCCCCATACTGTCGTGAAGAGGAGTCCGGTGAACATGATGATGAGCGCGAAGGGCAGGAGGTAAACGGCGGGCACGACGTGCAGGTCGCGCAGGGCGGTCCGTCCGCCGCGACGGAAACGCGGGAGCCACACGCCCCGGATTTTCTCCTTCAGGCGCGGCCACCAGAGGAGCAGGCCGGTGAGCAGCGTGACGATGCCCCAGCAGGTGGCGAGTTCGACGAGGATGCGTCCGGGGGCGCCGGCGAGCAGCGTGCGGTGGAGGCGGAGCACGATGCCCGTGAAGCCGGTTTTGTGGTCAATGGCGCCGGTGACTTCGGCGGTGTGGGGATTCACCATCACGAATATGTTTTCGGGGGCGTGGGCATGGGTGCGGTCGTGTTCGTGGTCGTCTTCGCCTTCGCCTTCGCTTTCGTCTTCGTGTTCGTCTTTGTTTTCGTCTTCGTTTTTCCCGGATTTTTCAGAGGGGGCGTGGCGTTTTTCTTTTTCAAAGAAAAATTCGTCGGCGCGCGCGGGGTCGTCGGATGCGCTGATGTAGGCGAGCCGCCAGTCGTCTCCGTCGAGGTGGGCGCGGGCGGCGGCGATGAGCGTTTCATGGGGCAGGCGCGCGTTGCCGGGCGCGACGCGGCGGAGGCCGGGGTGGAGGAGGTCGTTGATTTCCTCGTGGAAAACATGGAGCGCGCCAGTGAGCGAGACGATGACGAGCACGGGCGCGACCAGCAGCCCGGCCCAGAAGTGCCAGCGCCAGATCGCGGGGTAAAGCGTGTCGAGCCAGCGGTGGCGGCGGTGGCGGCGGTGGTGCTGGGCGGTTGGCGGGGGGACGGAGGGCGCGGGCACGGGTTGGTCGGCGGTGCTCATGGCGGCGGCATCAGGGTCGGAGACGGGAGGGAGATGGCGGGTCAGTAGCGGGCTTCGAGGGCGACGCCGATGAGGCGCGTCGTGCCGGCGGTGCCGGCGCTGGCGTAGGCGGCGGCGTCGGCCCAGCGGGAGGTCATGTAGAAATCGTCGAGGAGATTGCCGCCGAAGGCATATGCAGACCATTGACGCGCGGCGTAGCCGGCCTTGGCGGTGAGGAGGCGGCGGGGGCCGAGGGTGAGGTCGGGGCGGTTGCGGGCGTCGGCGTGGGAGTTGGCGGTGTAGTTGAAATGGGCGGTGGCGAACCAACCGGCGGGGTGTTGCCAGGCGGCGCCGGCGCCGAGGGTCCATTGGGGGGCGAAGGGGAATTTGTGGCCGGTGTAGTCAACGCCGGCGTCGCGGAAGTCGTCGAAGCGGGTGTGGCTGCAGCCGATGGTTTGCCAGAGCGTCCATTGGGTGGTGATTTTTTCGCGCACTTCGATTTCGCCGCCGTGGAGCGTGGACTTGCCGGCGTTGGCGGTCCGGGTGTCGAAGAGGGTGTCGGAGAGGGTGACGCCGACTTGTTGGTCCTTCCAGTCGATGTAGTAGAGGTTGGCGTTGATGAGGAGGGTTTTGTTGAAAAATTGGGAGCGGAGGGAGAGTTCGTAGTTCCAAGTGTATTCGGGGTCGAAGGGGGTGGCGGCGCCGCGGGCGAGGTTGATGCTGACGCCGCCGGAGCGGTAGCCGCGGGTGAGGGAGAGGCCGGTGCTGATGTCGGGCGTCCAGTGGTAGGTGGCGGAGGCGGTGGGGAGGAGGACGCCGAGGGTGTTGGCGCCGGCGGAGGCGTTGTTGGCGCCGTCTATGATGGTTTGGATGAAGGCGTCTATTCCGGGGTCGCCGGTGCCGGCGGTGAGGGAGACGGCTTGGTTGGTGGAGTTGTCGGCTTTTTCGTGGTCGTAGCGGAGGGCGGCGGCGAGTGTGAGGCGGGGCAGGGGCGTCCATTCGCCGTTGAGGAAGGCGGCGGTGTTGGTGACTTTGTTGTGGGTGCGGACGTCGGAGTAGTAGATGGCGTAGAGGGTGGGGGCGAGGTAGTAGGGCATGTCGCCGCCGACACGCCAGTGTTTGTCGGTGGTGTTGGCGTAGAGGCCGGCAAGGAGTTTCCACGTCCCGCCTTTCGCGAGGAGGCGCACTTCCTGCGCGATGGAGTCGTGGTCGTAGGTTCTGAAGGAGACGCCGATGGGCACGGCGGAGTTGTCGGAATCCCGCATGGCTTCGTTGTCGTAATCATACCACGAGGTGATGGCGGTGAGGAGCCAGCCGTTGGGGAGGGTTTGGTTGATTTCGAGGGAGGCGGTCTGGCTGGTGGAGAGGTCGTTGTGGGGGGCGTCTTCGTAGGAGTGGCGTTGCTTGAGTTCGGCCCAGGGGTCGGCGGGGGCGGCGGTGCTGGCGCCGAGGGCGTAGATGTAGGCGGGGGAGCCGTTGTCGGAGCGGGTGTGGCTGTAGGCGGCGAGGGCGGAGAAACCGCGCCACGAGGCGGGTTGGAGGAGGAGTTTTCCTCGAAGGGTGGTGATGTCGCGGGTGCCCCAGTCGGGGTCGTTCCGGGTGATGTTGGTGACGGCGCCGTCGGTGGTCTGGCGGTCAACGCTGACGCGGAAGGCGAGCCAGTCGGGGATGACGGGACCGCCGGCGGCGGCGGCGAGTTGCGTGGTGTTTTTCGAGGCGCGGGAGGCGCGGGCGCGGGCGTCCCAGTTGAAGGAGGGGTCGCGGGTACGGCCGACGACGGCGCCGGCGAGGGAGTTGCGGCCTTGGGCGGTGGATTGCGGGCCGCGGAGGATTTCGATTTGGGCGAGGTCCCAGGTGTTGAAGACGCCGGACTCATACATGCGGGAGTCGAGGGCGGTGTTGTCGAGCATGAGGGTGGCGAGGTCAGCGCCTTCGCCGAGGGCGCCGAAACCGGCGCTGGGGATGCCGCGAATGGAGAAGGAGTAGTTGTTATCGCTGAGGTTGGCCGTGCGATCGAAGATATCCGCGATGGTGCCGGCGTTGGCGAGTTCGATGTCGGCGCCGGTGTAGGCCGCGACGCTGGTCCGGGTTTGTTGGAGGGTGCGTTCGAGTTTCTCGGCGGTGACGACGAAGCGTTCGAGCGAGATGATCTCAGCATCGATGGTTGTGGTGATAGTAGTAGTAGTAGTAGTTGCGGCGGTTGCGGTGGCAGCGGTATCGGCAGCGGCGACGATGGTAGCGGGCGGCGAGGCAGTTTGTGCGGCGATTGGGCCGGTGATGCCGGATTCGACAAGGGCTGTTGCGCCACAAGCGATTGCGAAGCAGCGGAGGATGGCGGCGGTGGTGGTAGCGGGATTGATTGCGGGATTGAGTCTCATTACGTAAGCTAGAATTGCTTTCCGATAATGAGACGCAAGACCAAATAATTTTTAAAATTTGGAGTTTTGAGAGGGTTTGAGTAGAATCTGTCCCTTTAAAAGACATATTTGACATCAAGGCTGTTTACCATGCGAGACTGTTTACCATCGGAGACCGTTTACCATGCCATTGACATATCCATCCTTTCTCCTGCAACTTGCTTTTGGTTCCTTGCTGCATTGAATGGCTAAAAACAAAAACACGGATGAACGCATATACCGCCCCAGTCATTCCCGCCCACCTGCTCGGCAGACCGGGAAAAATCCTTTTTATCACGCATCTGGCGATTGGCGATTACGCGTATCTCCAGAATTTTTTCAAGGCGCTTGCCGAACGCTTCCCCCATTTGCAAATTCACCTGTGGGTTGACGAACTGCGGTGCACAAAAAACGCAGCCAAGTGGGAGGGATTGAGAAAATACATATTGTACGACTGGCTAGCCGCCTGCCCGTTCATCCGGAAAACCTACAACCAAACCTACCGGCCCGATTTGCGCGCGGAGTCCATCGCGGCGGCGCAACGGGAAAACTACCCCGTCATCATCTCCCTCGCGCTGGTGCGCCCCCATCGCTACGCCGCGCTCGCCCGCAAAATCGGCCCCGACAGCTTTGTCGCCGGCATCAGGCGCTCCGCCGGCGGACTTCTCGGCCTTGTCCATGGCTTTTCATATAAAAAACTGGACGCCGCGCTTCCGTCCGAGATTCGCGGCGTTGATCATGTCAGCGAGCTTTTTTCCCGCTGGTTTCTGCATCTGTTCGGCTTTGGCCTGACCTTGCGGGAACGCCTCCCATTCGTGGACATCCCGGATGAATGGACGCGCTGGGCCGCCGGTTATATGGACACCTTTGGCGCAACAGGAAAACCCCTTGTGTTTGTCAATCCATCGGCCAAAACGCCCAAGCGCTGCTGGCCGATGACACACGCCGTCGAATTGATAAAAACCATGCGGCAACAACCCGGATGGCGCGACGCGGTCTTTCTGGTGAACGCCCCGCCGGACAAAATCCCGGAGACACGTGCGCTTGTTGATGCCGGCGGACAGGAATGTGTGCATGTATTCAGCGCGAATGATAATTTCTTCCAACTCCCGGCGGTTTTGCGCCGGTGCGCGCTGATTATTTCCGTGGAAACCGCCACCATGCACCTGGCGAACGCCGTCCATGTCCCCGTCGTGGCGTTGATGCGCATGAAAAATCCCGAATGGCGCCCGCTCGATTCCGCAAACAGCAAAATCGTCACCACGGCCAGACGGCGTGACTGGATAAAAGAAATCCCGCCCGTGCGTGTCCTGGATGCGCTGAGGGAATTTCCACCGACTCGCACGGAATGATACAAATGTTCAAACCGGCCGGTCGGCCGGCCAGTCAGCCAGCCTCGGCCCTCTGCACATTTTGCACAGCCAGGCCGTATGATTATAACATGCGTTCATAATTGCATTAATGACTGATGTTACGCAGAAGCGGCTTTTTGGCAGGGCGGTCTCGCTAGGGCAAGCCGGAGGCTTGCCAGAACTTAGCCGGTGGTTGATGGAGCGCGGCAGCGCGGAGATGGCATCGCCGCAGGCGATGGCCCGAAGGGCTGGCCATGACCGGGCACCCGCCTTGCGGGCGGGCATGGCCACAACGAGGCTTGGCGAGCGACACCACCGGATATTGGTTTGTGGGAAAACCGCATCCCGGAGGGATGCCATAGGCGCGTACCATATGTTTCTGGCATCCCTCCGGGATGCGGTGCTTTTTATATTGGGTTCCGGTGGTATCGGTCGCGTTGCGACCTCAACCACCGGCTTATATCTGGCAAGCCTCCGGCTTGCCCTGGCGATACCGCTAAAAAGCAAGGAATATTACCAACTGATGTTACATGGCGCGTAGGGCCTGACCTTGTGTCAGGCCGCGTTCGCGTGGGAGGCCACACAGGTAATTCGCGGCCTGACACAAGGTCAGGCCCTACAAAACCCTGCCGATCGCGTAACATCAGTTACCAACTGATATATTCAATAGAACATATGCGAAAAAACATGCGTTATGGG
>JAISGL010000253.1 GCA_031263125.1 Opitutaceae bacterium
CGGAGGCGTCTGCGCCGACCGACTCGAAACCGGGCAGGGGTGGCGTGTGCGGACGGAGAGCGGGCGTCTCGCCGCGCAACAAGGCGGGCAGATCATCCCAGCCGCCGCGCAGGCCGGACAACTCGCGTTCGTCGAGCTTGCCCAGCGAGGCGACCACCTGCTGACGCGGGCCGCGCGCCGTGCGCACCGTGCGGCAAAGATTCCAATAACTGTAACCGGCGCCCCGGACGGATTTGGTTTTGCGACGTAGAAACATGCCCGGCAGTATCGCACAAGAATCCCCCGCAGGGATAGAGGGTGTTCGGCACTACATGCCCTGCGCGATAACGCTTCCCTCTGAAACGCGCCCGGACAAAAAACCGTTCTCCTCTGAAAGTTTTTTCGCCGTCCGGGCGAACTGCGGAACTCGGGCTAAGTTCTGGCAAGCCTCCGGCTTGCACCGACAGTCTCGCCGAGACCGCCCTGCCAAAAACCGGCCTTCGCGTAACATCAGTTAATAACGCGCGTCATTTCGAATCGCCCTCCAAATCGCATTTCAACCGCAGCACCGAGTACGAATACGGCGGCAGCGTGCGCGTGATGACGCCACCCGCGCCAGTCGCACCACCCACGTCAGCCGCGCCACCCACACCACCCACACCACCCGCACCGCCCACGCCGCCCGCACCGCCCGCACCACTCGCGCCACCCGCGCCACCCGCACCGGACGCCTTTGCATCCACGCGCTCTTCCTTCGGGAAAACTTTTCGGGGGGCATCCAGCGTGTTCACGTCGTCGGGACTTTTCGATGTTAGCGTGGTCGCGCGCACACTCGAAACTCTCGCACCGTTCCCCAATCCACCGTCTCCCAATCCCAAATCAATTTCCACAACCTGCGCCCCGGCGCCCGGATTCACGGCATGCACGATGATCTCGCCCGATTTGGCATCGCGTCCGGCGACGGCGTAAAGCTGCGCGGGCGCCTTGCGTTCGCCCTGCAAAATCAATTCGCCGTCGAGATGACATTTCACCGTGGCGCCGCGCATTTCGACACGCACGTCGTACCAGCGGCCCGTTTCGATTTTGCCCGCCTTTGAATCAACGGACGCCCCGGCGAGGTCCAATCCGAAACGCGTGTTTTTGTTGCTGCCGAGATTGAGGCGGCCCGCGGCGCCGTCCGGCTCGACTTGGAAAAATATCTGGAAACCTTCCTCGCCGCCTGTCTTGCGCGCTTTCAGCGAAAGCGTGCAGTCGTGCCAGTCCGCGTCGCCCGCGACCGCGCGCACGTCGTACACATCCGCATCGTCCTGGCGCAGCAAGCCCGCGCCGGATACCGTCCATTTGCCCGCGCCGGACATCCGCCACGCGAGCGCGTCGCCGGCGGCGGGTTCCCTGCCGTTTGCATCGGTCACGCGCACGTCCTTGAACTCGGCCTGGCTCTTCCATGTGCCGACGCCGATTTTTCCGGGATACGCCGGCGCGGGCGCGGGTGGCAGCACGAGCGTCACCGGCAGCACGGAGTCGGGACGGTTGAGCGAGTAGAGTTTTTGCACGTGGAAGGACGGCGTGCCGTAAACGCGTGTATTGTCGAACCAGATCAAATCAGGCGCCCATTGCATCGCGCCGTGCTTTGCGAAGAGCGGCGCGTAGGCGGCCATCGTCACGACGTCGGCGTTGCGCAGCAGGCCGGTCATGAACGCGGCCTCCGCGAGCGCGGCGCGGAGCGTGTTGCGCCGGTCGCGTTCGTGCGCGGCAAACTCGCCCGCGAAAACTTTCGGCCCTTTGCGATCGTAGCCGTCGTAACGCGCCGCGTTTTCAAAAAACCAGGACGGCGGACGATAATAATGTTCGTCCACGATATCGGCGGGCACGGGCGGCGCGCCGTCCTCGCCGCGAAATTTTCCCCATGCGAGTTTCCACCACTGGTCATCCACGCCGGGGCCGGAGGTCGTTATCAAAACGATTTCGGGATGTTTCGCCTTGAGCGCGTCGTGGAAGATTTTGTAACGCTCGAAATATTGTTCGTCCCATTGCTCGTTGCCGACTCCGAGGTATTTCAAGTGGAACGGCCCGGGATGCCCCATCGCGGCGCGCACCTTGCCCCACGTGCTCGTCGCCGGGCCGTTCGCAAACTCGACCAAGTCGAGCGCGTCCTGCACATAGGGGCCGAGTTCGTTGAGCGGCACGAGTTCCTTGCTTTGATACTGGCACGCCATGCCGCAGTTGATGATCGGCACCGGCGCCGCGCCGATGTCCTCGCACAACTGGAAATATTCGAAGAAGCCGAGGCCATAAGTTTGATAATACTGCGGCGCGTGATCCTTGCGCAACGCGTGCTGCCAGCGGTTCCAGTTTTCGGGGCGTCCGGCGATGTCGCCCACCGTGTCCTTCCAGCGGTAGGCGTTGGCGAGGTCGGTGCCTTCGACAATGCAGCCGCCGGGAAAACGCACGAAGCCGGGCTTCATGCCGGCCAGGATTTTCACCATGTCGGCGCGCAGGCCGTTGCGGCGTTTTTTCCACGTGTTTTCGGGAAAAAGCGAAACGACATCCAAATCGACGCGCCCCGCCCCGCCGCTCGCGAGCACGACCAGGCGCGCGCGTGATGTCGTTTCGGCGCACGTGAAAGCGGCTTCATATTTTTCCCACGCGCCGGCCTTCAGCGACGCGATCTCCGCCTGCCCGATCACCCGCCCCGTCTCGTCTTCGAGCCGCACGCCGAGCGCGCCGGCGAAACCGTCGAGCGCGCGCGCACGCACGGAAAACAGATACGTCTCGCCCGCCTTCACGGCGATGCCGCCGAAGCCGTGGTTGGCGATGCCAAAACCCCCGCCCGCGTCGCGCATCGCAAGCCGCGCGAAGTGGGTGTTGTTTTTGTTGAGCGGACGGTCGTCCGAAACCGACAGCACCGCGTCCGCGCCGCGATTCACCGTGCCCCACGAATACAAAGCCTCGGCGTGCTCAAACGAACGGTTCTGCACCAGCTCCGCGTAAAGCCCGCCATCCGCCCCGTAATTGATGTCCTCGAAAAACACCCCGTGCATCTCCGGCGACACCGCGATGCCCCGCGCCGCCGTGTCGACCACGATGCGCGACGCGGGGTCGGCCACGAGCGCGGCGGACATGAGCGCGGTTGCGGCAAAATAAAACGTAAAAGTGAGAGTGCATGTGCGGACAAACGGAGTATTCATAGTTGTCCTATCAGACAGATCAGTCCGATCAATCCGACACCAAAAGCACTTTACCGTAAAGCATGCCGAGGGAACAAAAGTCTTGCCGTGCGCGTCTTATCTGCTGTTTTGTTTGTCCATTCCACACTGATACAAACCACAAAATATACCCACATGAAAACCAAAATCCTGAATACTGCATGCGCCATTGTCACGGGCTTGTTTATTGCAAGCACGTCTGTCCTCGCCCAAGTCGCACCACCCACGCCTGCTGCCGTCGCGCCAGATTACAACTCCGGCGGGGAAGTCTCGCTCTTTTTGCCGAAAGCGGCGCCATCGCCCAATTTCTATCTCGATGCCGGATTCATATACACAAAAACCGAAATAGGAGATGCGTATCGCGGCAAAAGCAGCACCAACATGTATGGCCTGAATGTCGCATTCGGCTGGCGCTTTGACCAATATAACAAGGTACAACTCGACCTCGGTTTCCTCGCCGGCGACGAAAAAGACTACGGCTCCGGCGGCAAAATATCCTATGGAGCCGCGCCTGTGCTCGCCAGTTATAACTTCTACGTTCCCCTGGCAAAAAACCGCCGGTGCGAACTGCGGCTCTCCCCGATAATCGGCTACTACCTCGTGGTGGCCAATTGCGACGACTATGTTTACAGAAGGACTGGCGCAAGCCGCTGGTTAGTCGATGGCACCGAAACCGGCGGCGCATTCGCCTATGGTGGCAGTGTCGGTCTCACCTGTCACATCAACCAGCGCTTCTACGTTGACTTCGCCTACCGCTTCCTTGGCGTCGGCTCGCTGAGCATCGACGTGCTTGATATCAAATCGCAAACGACCCACTCGGGTATCGCCTCCTTCGGCTGGAAATTCTAACCGTCCGCGCCAGCCCAAACGCCCAAACGCATCCTCACCCCTTCCACCCCTTCCAAGCCCCGGCCCGCCCGCCGGGGCTTTTTCACGCCCAGCCTGCGCATTCCTCCCCTCCGCCCTCCCTTCCCCCTTCCCTTCCCCCCTTCCCTTCCCTCCTCCCCCGCCAGACACCCCGCAAAAAACACACATTCTTCATTTGCCACCGCGCAAACCCTTGCCCACCGTCCCACACATCTCATTTTCCGTTTTCTCAAACATCAACCTGACAACCAGCACAACACCACACACAGACATGTCCAAAGCCGCACCCGCCAAAACCGCTTCCGCAACGCCCGCCAAAACCGACGCCATCGACGCCGCCACGCGCAAAAACCTCGACCTCGCCGTCTCCGCCATCACCAAACAATTCGGCGAAGGCTCCATCATGCGCCTCGGTGACGCGCAAAAGATGAAAGTCGAAACCCTCTCCACCGGCTCCATCGCCATCGACCTCGCCCTCGGCGTCGGCGGCCTCCCCCGCGGCCGCATCATCGAAATCTACGGCCCCGAATCCTCCGGCAAAACCACCTTCTGCCTGAGCGCCATCGCCGAGGCCCAGAAACGCGGCGGCCTCGCCGCCTTCATCGACGTCGAGCACGCCCTCGACCCGAAATACGCCAAAGTCGTCGGCGTAAACCTCGACGACCTCCTCGTCTCCCAACCCGACTCCGGCGAGGACGCGCTCAACATCATGGAGACCCTCATCCGCTCCAACGCCATCGACATCATCATCCTCGACTCCGTCGCCGCCCTCACCACCCGCGCCGAACTCGACGGCCAGATGGGCGACGCCACCGTCGGCGCGCAAGCCCGCCTCATGAGCCAGGCCATGCGCCGCCTCACCGCCGTCGTCAGCAAGACCAACTGCGTGTGCGTCTTCACCAACCAAATCCGCGAAAAAATCGGCGTCATGTTCGGCAACCCCGAAACCACCTCCGGTGGACGCGCGCTCAAATTCTTCTCCTCCATCCGCATCGACATCCGCCGCAAGGACCAAATCAAAACCCCGGACGGCAAAGTCGTCGGCAACCGCACCAAAATCAAAGTCGTCAAAAACAAAGTCGCCCCCCCGTTCACCGAATGCGAATTCGACATCATGTACGACGAAGGCATCTCGCGCACCGCCTCCATCCTCGACCTCGGCATCGAACACAAAATCCTCGACAAAAAAGGCGCATGGATCGCCTACCAGGGCGAACTCATCGGCCAGGGTCGCGACGCCGCCAAAACCACCCTCCGCGAACGCCCCGAACTCGCCGAGAAAGTCATCGCCGCCGTCCTGGAAAAAGTGACCGTCACCGGCGGCACCACCCTCGGCGAAGGCGAAGCCCCCGACGACAAGGAATAATCCCGGCACATCCCCCCAGGCGCGCTGTCCACCACGGCGCGCTTTTTTATGCAACGCAGACCACCGTGCCTGCCTCCTGTTTTCCTCCTGTTTCCGACAAAAAAATGACCACGATCCCCCGCCTCCTTTTCCTCGCCATCGCCCTCCCCGCGCTCGCCATCGCGCAACCCCGCCACCTCACCGGCGACGACCTGAAAGCCGCCCGGGAAAGCGCCGCGCAACGCCTCGCCTATGCCAGCAGCGACACCTACGCCCCCCTCGTCCCAACCAACAGGGAACTCACCGCCCTCCGCCCCCTCCTCACAACCCAAAAAAAATACGCCGAGGCACTCGAACGCATCGACGCCCTCCTCGCGAAAAACCCCGTCTCCCCCGACCTCCACAACGTCCGCTCGATGGCACTCACCCGCCTCGGACGCATGCGCGAAGCCTCCGAAGCCTCGCGCACCGCTCGCGCCCTCCAAAACGCAACCATCGCCAGCATCACCAACACGAGCGGCGCCGGCTACGACACCGCCCTCGACGCCATCCTCCCCTCCGACCCCGCGCAATTCGCGCAGGCGCTCAACCTCAAAATCGTGAGCCAGCGCAACGAAACCCGCGACGGACACACCTACCTCATCTGCGCGATGAAATGGGCCGTGAACACCGCCCACGACGCTGAGACAAACGACTATTACTTCAACACGGACCGCATCGAAACCGCCCGGAAAAAAAACGCCAAACCCAAATCAAACCGCGTGAAATCAAGCGGCGTGAAAGTCGGCCCCGCCACCGTCGTTGCCGACGACGATTCCGCCCCCAAACTCATCTCCACCACCGGAGGAGGCGGCGGCGGCAATGGCGACGACAACAACAAATGGACCAGTTTCGCCGCCCTCAAAAAAGCGGCCGGCGAACAAAACCCCGACGCCCTCTACGAACTCGGCATCGCTCACCTCGAAGGCTCCACGCCTGACACCCCGAAAAACATCACCCGCGCCCTCCTCTATCTCGACGACGCCGCGCGCCTCGGCCACGTCGCCGCCAATTTCCGCCTCGGCAAACTCCATGCCGACGGTATTGAAACCCCGCAAAACCATCCCAAGGCGCTCGCCTACTACACCGTCGCCGCCCGCGCTGGCGACCCCATCGCGCAGCACAACGTCGGCGCGATGATCTCCAGCGGACGCGGCGTGCCGCAACGCGATTACCCCGAAGGTCTCGCCTGGCTCATCATCAGTGCGCGCAAAAACTCCGACGCCGCCGTGAGCGAAAAAAAACTCCGCGAGTTCCTCGCCAAGCGCCCCGACTGGATCGCCGCCGGCGAAAAACGCGCCAGGGAACTCACCGAGGAACTCGCCGCCACGCCCCCGCCCAAGCCGCCCGCCGCCGCCTCCAAACCCGAAATACCCAAACTGGAAATCGCCCCCATCACCTCGCCGACAATCACCGTCCCCCCGCCGATGCCCCTCATGGCCCCCGGCATCCACTGACCCTGCATCCAAAGCGGGAAAATAGCCGGACACATCTGATCCTGGGAGCGCGGGCATCTCTGCCCGCGAAATTATGTGTGCCCGCCTGTTGTCTTTCGCACACGCATCGCGGGCAAAGATGCCGCGCTCCCAAACGCTGCCACGTCTTTCACGGCCACAGTATTCCAAGGACAGATTAAACAGGGACAGATTCAAAACAGATAAATTGAATAACTTGACATTTAAGTTTTCTGGAAAGGGAAATGAGAGTGTAAAATATTTTATATACCAATATACCAATAACTTGTGTGATGTTACCTGAGCGGCGTTGTCGATAAATCCCAGCAAATCCCAGCATGCCTGTTGATTATTCCCGCATTCACGCGTTCCCGCGCCCGCGTCTACGCCACCCCACCCGACAACGTCGTCGCGAAACCACGCCAGCCAGCCGCGTCAGGATTTTTTCGATTCAAGTTTGCCGCGCCTTCCGCCCTCGCCTATGCAACAACCCCAACGATGCACAGTGACCACAAACCGCAGCCGCCTTCCGACGAACACCTCGCCCGCGCGCACGCCGAGCACCGTAGAACCGTCGAGTTTTACCAGCGCCTGCATGAAGTCTCCGCGCACCACAACCCGCGCTTCTCCGTCACCAACATCATCGTCGCGCTCAATGTGATTGTGTTCATCATCATGGGCATCCTCGGCGCGGGATGGCTCATGCCGACCGACGCCAACATACTCGTCTACGCCAAATACGGCGCGAACAACGGCGCCGCCACGACCAACGGCGAATGGTGGCGGCTCCTCACGAGCATGTTCATGCACTACGGCATCATGCACGTCGCCGTG
>JAISGL010000258.1 GCA_031263125.1 Opitutaceae bacterium
GTCGAAAATCTGATTCTCGAAAGCGAATTTGATCCGGCGAATCCGCGTGACGAGGAGCACGCGTGGATCGCCGTGGCGGTGGACAACATCGAGGACGCCTGGGTGCGCGGTGTCACGGCGCGACATTTCGCCGGTTCAGCCGTGCGTGTTGGCGCGCGTGCGCGCCGCGTGCTTGTTGCGGACTGCCGCAGTGAGCAGCCCGTTTCTGAAATCGGCGGCTACAGGCGCGAGAGTTTTTTTGTGGAGGGGCAGCAGGTGCTCGTTGTTGGTTGCACGTCTGAATCGGGCTGGCGCGATTTTGCCACGGGCGCATGCGCGGCGGGGCCGAATGTGTTTCTCGATTGCCGCGCCGAAAACGCCCTTGGCCCAAGCGGCGCCGCGGAAAGCTGGACGTCCGGCGTGCTCTACGAGCGCGTGCGCGTCGCCGGCCCCGGCGCGGGTCTGTTGCTCACGCTGGACAACACGCGCGCGCAGGGCGGCGGGTGGACGGCGGCGAACTCCGTGGTGTGGAATTGCGAGGCGCCGCAAATCGAGGGGCGCGGTCCGGCTGGCGCGGAAAATCGCGTCACGCGCCACGCCGCGCCGCTCTACGAACGCCAGCTCGCCGCGCGCGGTGTGGGTGTGGGTTTGGGTTTGCCGCCGCGCGACGCGGTCGCGTGCGCGTGCGCGAGTGCGGACGCGGTCGCGTGCGCGTGCGCGGGCGATGACGCGGCGCCGTTTTTCGAATGGGCTTCGCACGGTGATGGCGTTTCCGCGAAACCGGTTGTTCGCGAGGCACGCGAGGCTCCGCCGTTGGAAATCGTCAACGGGCGTTTTGTCATCGGCGGGCGCGTTGTGTGGGGCGGCGCGGTCAATGCCGCGTGGTGGCGCGGCCAGTACACCGCGGCCAGCGCGCCTGATTCCGGCGTGAGCATCACGCGCTTCGTGCCGGGGCGCGACGGACGCGGCCTCACCGAAATCCTCGAAGACACCGCCACCCGCATGGCCGCCGACGGCACGCCGTTTTATCAGGCCGGCCCCGGCCTCTGGTATGACCGCCGGCGCGACGACCACCGCACCGTGGCGCGGCCCGACGCGAACGTGTGGGCGCCGTTCTACGAAATGCCCTGGGCGCGTTCCGGGCGTGGCGTTGCGTGGGACGGTCTCAGCAAATACGATCTCGCGAAATACAACCCCTGGTATTTTTCGCGCACCAAAACCTTCGCCGCGCTCTGTCGCGCGCACGGCCTCGTCCTCCACAATAATTTCTACAATACGCATAACTTTCTCGAAACACTCGCGCACTGGGTCGACAGCCCGTTGCGCCCCGCGAACAACATCAACGACACCGGCCTGCCCGAGCCGCCGCCCGTCGACGCGGGCAACACCATCCACGTCGCCACGTGCGTTTACAGCGCCGCCGACCCGCGTTTGCGCGCGCTGCATCGCGCCTACATCCGCCATCAGCTCGACACGTTTGAGGGCGAGACAAATGTCATTCACACGCTCGCGTTCCAATTCGCCGGGCCGCTCGCGTTTCAGGAATTTTTCCTCGACGAAGTCGACGCGTGGCGGCGCGAAAAACCGGGCCGGCGCGCGCGTGTCGCGCTCGTTACGAGCAAGGACATCACCGACGCCATCATCGCCCGGCCGGAGCGCGCCCGCCTCGTCGACGTCATCGACATGCGCTACTGGCAGACGCTGGCCGACGGCACGCCCTGGGCGCCGCACGGCGAGGGCACGCTGGCGTTTCGCGAGCAAAACTGGCTCACCTACAAACGCTCCGGTGACACGCCGGCGGCATCCGCGCCGCTCTTCGTTTACCGGCAGGTGCGCGAGTATCGCGACCGTTGTCCCGGCAAGGCAATCGTGGCGTGGCACGGCGGCGCCGGCGCGATGCCGGTGCTCATGGCCGGCGGCGCGCAGGCGCTCATGCGCAATCCCGCCGCGGGACAAAGCCAGGGCGACATCGACCGCACGCCGCTCGACATTTTTGTGCGCGAACACCTCGCCGCCGACCTCGCGCGACTGAACCCGCGCGACGGCTGGTTTGCCGACGCGGAGCGTGTCTGGTGCCTCGCCGCCGACGACGGACGGACGCTGCTCGTCTCCGCGCTTCCCGGCGCCGATATCATCCCGCTGCCGGAACGCGCGCCGACCGTGACGTGGGACGCGCTTTGGTTCAATCCGTCCACTGGCGAAACGCAGGCGGAACATCGTCTCATCTTGAAAGCAAACGCGCCCGTCAAAACTGGCGCTCATGCCGGCGCGGAACAAACCGCGCGGATGCTTTTGCTCCGCGCAAAATGAATTTCCCGCCCGCTCCCACACACGCCCGCTCCCGCACGCGCCCGCTCCCGCACACGCCCGCGCATCACTTGCTCATTTCATCACCCGCATCCGCATCCATCCGCACCCGCATCCACCACGCATCCACCCGCATCCGCATCCACTCGCATTCACATCCACCCACATCCGCCCATGACCTCCCGCGAACTCGTCAGACGCACACTGGAATTTTCCAACAAAACCAAACGCGCGCCGCGCCAAATCTGGCTCCTGCCGTGGGCAGAGGAACGTTATCCCGCCGGGATAAAAGCCATCCGCGAGGATTTTCCGGCGGACATTGTCACCGCGCCGTCGATATTCGCCACGCCGCCCATCAACAAGGGCGACCCCTGCGCAATCGGCGAGTCCACCGACGCGTGGGGTTCCGTTTTCACCAACGCCCAGCGCGGCATCATCGGCGAGGTCAAGCATCCGCTCGTCGCGCCCGACGACGATGAGTGGGCCGACACCAGCCGCATCCACGTCCCCGTCGAATGGCTCACGTTCGACGCCGGCGCCGTCAATCGCTTTTGCGCGGCGACGGACGCGTTTGTGATGGCCGACTGCTGCCCGCGCCCGTTCGAGCAACTGCAATTCCTGCGCGGCTCGCCCGCGCTCTACATGGACCTCGTCACGCGCCCCGCCGGCATGGTTGCATTTCTGAAAAAAATGCACGCGTTCTACTGCGACCTCATGGAACGCTGGGCCGCGACCAACGTGGACGGCATGATGATAATGGACGACTGGGGTTCGCAACAAAACCTCCTCATCGATCCCCGGTTGTGGGAGGACATTTTCAAGCCGCTTTACCGCGACTACATCGCCATCGCGCACGGGCGCGGGAAAAAAATCTTCATGCACTCCGACGGCATGATTCACGCCATTTATCCGCATCTCACCGGACTCGGGCTGGACGCCATCAACTCCCAGATATTCTGCATCGGCCTCGACAGGCTCGCGCCGTTTCGCGGGAAAATCACCTTCTGGGGGGAAATCGACCGGCAGCAAATGCTGCCGCGTGGAACGCCGGCGGACATCGACGCGGCGGTGCGCCGCGTGCGCGACACCCTGTGGGACGGCGGCGGTTGCATCGCGCAATGCGAATTCGGCCCCGGCGCAAAACCCGAAAACGTCCGCCAGGTTTTCCAGACATGGGAGGACCTCGCCCGCGAGTGACGGCGCGCGGTGATTTTTCAACGATGGTTTTTCAGCAATGGTTTTTCGGTGGACTTGACGCGTAATTTTTCCGATGACTTTTCACGATGCCCTCCGAGAATGAAGACCGCCCCACGCTGCTGAAAGTCGCCCGCGAGGCGGGTGTCTCGCTGGCGGCTGCCTCGATGGGTCTGCGCAACCACCCGCGCATCGGCATCCAGACGCGGAAGCGCATACAGTCGGCGGCGAAAAAACTCGGCTACACGCCCGACCCGCAACTCTCGCGACTCATGTGGCACCTGCGCAACAGCAAGGCCGTGAAATACCAGGAGACGCTCGCGTTTCTCAGCGACAACACGCGCATCTCCGACTGGGCCGCGTATTCGCAATCCGACTACTACCTCGGCGCGGCGGATCGCGCCGGGGAGCTTGGCTATCGCGTGGAAATTTTTCATTTGCACGCGCCCGGGCTGACGCAGGCGAAGCTCAGCCGCATG
>JAISGL010000351.1 GCA_031263125.1 Opitutaceae bacterium
CAAGCCGGAGGTTTGCCAGATATAAGCCGGTGGTTGAGGTCGCAACGCGACCGACACCACCGGAACCCAACATAAAAATCACCGCATCCCGGAGGGATGCCAGAAACACATGGTACGCGTCTCTGGCATCCCTCCGGGATGCAGTTTTAACTGCGATTATATCCGGTGGTGTTGCTCGCCAAGCCTCGCTCAACCACCGGCTAATATCTTGCAAGCCTCCGGCTTGCCCCGGTGGTCTCGGCGAGACCGCCCTGCCAAAAACTGACTGCTGCGTAACATCAGTTATCATAATGTTATGATGTTTCAACGCGTGTCAGCGGCGGCAGCCGAATCCAGATTTGCGCGCTCGCAACTTCCGCCGCTCGCGACCTCCGCCGCCGTTTTCGCGGCGGGCTGGACAGGTCGCGGCTTGGGAAGCATGTCCCGCCCGACAACACCGCAACGCGCCGCCCACGCATCGTAAAGCGCCGACAGTTCCCTGACTTTTTGAGGGTGATCGGAAACGAGATTTTTCTGCTCGGTGCGGTCGGCCTCAACATCGTGGAGTTCCCAAGGTTGTTTATTGCGCGCAACCAGTTTCCATTTTCCCAGGCGAACGGCGCGGTTGCCTTCGTGCTCCCAGAAAAGCGGTGTCGGACGTTCGGCGCCGTCCGTTTTTCCCGCGAAAACAGGGAGCAAACTCGTGCCCTCGAGCGGCTGGATGGCGCGGCCTTCACGGGCCGCGGGATGCGTTGCGACGGCAACATCCACAAACGTGGCCATGATGTCGATGATGTGGCCGACGCGATTTGTCATTGTGCCGGGATTCGCGATTCCGGCGGGCCAGTGCGCAATGAGCGGCGTGGCGATGCCGCCTTCGTGCGTGAAGTGTTTGTAGAGCAGAAACGGCGTGTCGCTCACATTCGCCCACGGAGGACCGTAACTCTGCCACACGTCCACGGGGCCGGCCATGACGGAGTGGTCGTTGTTGCCGGTTTTCACAGGACGTCCATCACGCGTGCGGTCTGGAACGTCGTACCATGCGGGATGCACACGCTCATCGCACGCGCCGTTGTCGGAGAGAAAAATGATGAGCGTGTTGTCCGCGATGCCTTTTTCACGAAGGCGCTCATAAACACGACCGATGCCTTTGTCCATGCGCCCGATCATCGCGGCGTAGGTGGCCATGCGGTTGGCCTCCCATTCCTTGTCGCGCACGTTTTGCCACACAGTGACGCGCGGGTCGCGCGGCGAAAGCGGATGGTTTTTATCAATCACACCGAGATCGATCTGGCGTTGATAACGGGCGGCCCGGATTTTGTCCCAGCCTTCGAGATAGCGTTTGCGGTATTTGGCGATGTCGGCTTCGGGCGCCTGGAGCGGCCAGTGCGGCGCGGTGTAGGCAAGGTAGAGAAAAAACGGTTTTGCGTCACCGGAGCCGGCGTCCGCGCTTGTGAAGTGGTCGATCTCGGCAACGGCCCTGTCGGAAAGCGCGTCGGTGTAATAAAAATCGCGTGCCGGCGCTGTCGTGACAGGCGTGTTTCCGTCCGTAAGCGAGAACGGATCATAATAGCAGTTCACACCGTGAATGGTGCCGTAATAGCGATCAAAACCGCGCTGGAGCGGCCAGTTTTTTTTGTTGTCCCAAAACGGAACATCGGACTCGTGGTTGAGTTGTTTTTTGCCGTCGAAATAAATATGCGCGACATGCCATTTGCCAACCGCCGACGTGCGATAACCGGCGAGCCGCAGTTCCTCGCCCATGGTGAGCGCATTTTCCGCCAGTTCGCCGCGATAACCGGGAATGCCCTGATCCTCCATCATATTGCCGATGCCCGCCTGATGCGAATAAAGGCCGGTGAGCAACGACGCGCGCGTGGGACAGCAGCGAGGCGTCGTGTAGAATTGCGTCATGCGCAGGCCGTTTTGCGCGAGACGGTCGAGATTTGGAGTGTCGATTTCGCTGCCAAAGCAGCCGAGGTCGGAGTAGCCAAGATCGTCAGCCAGGATAAGAATGATATTGGGACGCCGGGGCGCAGCCGCATGCGCGGCCAGAGCGGCAGCGCCGAAAAGCAAGGGAATCGAACCAAACAGCAATTTTTGAATAACCATTTCAATTTCAGCTTAGTTTTGTGATGTGCATTTATAAATCGTCCAAAGAGATGATCGACTTTCAGAGTTTCATCAAACCCAAGTTTGCCTGAATTTTGCCTGATGGCGCATCTCAAAAACTGGACGGGGCAGGCCGCCAATTCCGAAGTAGCGCGGGCGTCCCGCCCGCTGACGGCGAAGCCGCCGGATTGACGTAGCACGGGCATCTTGCCCGTGGGTTTGCGTGGCACGGGCTTCCGTGCCCGTGGACGGCGCAAAGCTCCGCCCCTGATCTTGCGTCAGGCCGCGAATTACCTGCGCGGCCTCCCACGCGTGCGCGGCCTGACGCAAGGTCAGGCGCTGTGAATCTGCCGGCTGCGTAACATCAGTTATTTACTGATGTTACGCGGATGGCCGATTTTTGGCAGGGCGGTCTCGCCGGGGCAAGCCGGAGGCTTGCCAGATATAAGCCGGTGGTTGAGCGAGTGCTCCGCACGAGCGACACCACCGGATATTGGTTTGTCGGAAAATTGCATCCCGGAGGGATGCCAGAGAGATTGTGTCACGATTTCTGGCATCCCTCCGGGATGCGGTGATTTTTATGTTGGTTTCCGGTGGTGTCGGTCGCGTTGCGACCTCAACCACCGGCTTATCTCTGGCAAGCCTCCGGCTTGCACCGGCGGTAGCGCCCTGCTAAAAAACCTCTGCCGCGTAACATCAGTCATTTATTCTTTATTCGTGCCACTGGCAGCGGACTTCGTTGCGATGCCGGAAAAATTTGCGTCGTATTCTTTGGTTTTCGCTTCACACAAATCGTCACACAAATCGTCACACACAAATGTCCGGACACGCGCAAATCTCCACCATTCATCCCGCCCGCACGCTGCTTGTGCTTTGCATGGCGGCGTTTCTTGTGCCGTTCATGGGGTCGGCGATCAATCTGGCGCTGCCGGAGATCGGCGAGGCGTTTTCACTCAAGGCCGTCACGCTCACGTGGCTGGCGACCGCGTATCTTATTCCAACCGCGATTTTTCAGATTCCGTTTGCGCGCATGGGGGATTTGCTGGGGCGCAAACGGGTTTTTGTCTGGGGCGTGCTGGGATTTGCGGTGTGTACAGTGGCGTCGGGGTTTGCGCCAAATGGCACGGTGCTGATCGCGCTGCGGTTTCTGACGGGATTGTCCAGCGCGATGATGTTTGGCTCCAACATCGCCATCCTCACCGCCGTCGTTCCGTCGAAAGATCGCGGCAAGGCGCTCGGCATCAATGCGGCCACGGTGTATACGTCGCTCGCGGCGGGACCGTTTCTTGGCGGGTTGCTCACGCACTACCTCGGCTGGCGGAGTATCTTTTTTGTGTGTGGCGCGGCCGGGTTCGCCGTCGTCGTGATGTTGCATTTTTTCCTCAAAGGCGAGTGGACGGAATCGCGGGGTGAAAAATTCGATTATGTGGGCAGCGTGTTCTACGGGCTTGCCATTTTGGGATTGATACACGGATTTATAAATCTCACGCATGCGGCGGGAGTTGCCTGGCTCGCGCTGGGAGCGGTTTCGTTTGTCATATTTGTATATTATGAGCGGCACTGTGCGTCACCGGTCATCAATCTGGCGCTGTTCAGCGGGAACCGCGTGTTTGCGCTGTCGTCGTGCGCGGCGCTCATCAATTACGCGGCGACGTCGGGCATCGCGTTCATGCTGAGTTTATATTTGCAATATATACGGGGCTACGACGCGCGCGGCGCCGGCCTGGTATTGATAACACAGGCGTGCATGATGACGGTGTTCGCGCTGGTGTCGGGACGGTTGTCAGACCGGTTTCCGGCAGGGCGGCTGGCGACGATCGGGATGTCGGTGATTGTTGCGGGCCTGGTCGGACTGGTGTTTTTGACGCCCGCGACGCCGGTCTGGCTCATTGTGATTTGCCTGGTTTTGCTTGGCGTTGGGTTTGGCATGTTTTCGTCGCCGAATACAAATGTGATCATGAGTTCGGTGGAGAAAAAATTCTACGGGCAGGCCTCGGCGACGACGGGGACGATGCGATTGACGGGGCAGGCGATGAGCATGGGCATCGCGGGCATGGTGATCGCGCTGCACGTGGGCAACCAGAAGATCGTGCCGGAAGTGCATCCGCAATTCATGGCAAGCCTGCGGATGACGTTTATTATATTCGCGGCCTTGTGCGCGGCAGGCGTATATGCCTCGTCGGCACGGTCGAAGAGGTGACATAATAATCAAAAGCGTTTGCCGCCATTGATTCGTTTGGTTTCACGAATGTTGTGTTTTATCTGTTTTGTGAATCACAAAAAGCAGGAGAAGGGCGAGCAATGCGCTTCCAGTCATTGTATAAGCCGTCGAGTGCAAAATATTCCCCAAACCTGACAATGGCATCACAATGCCGCCGGCAAGAAACGTGCTTGCGCCAAGAACGGCCGAGGCCGTGCCTTTGTAGTTTTCCTCCAGATCAAGCGCCAGATTGGTGGAAATGGGGAAAGTGGCCCCTGCAAAAAGCAGGGACAAAAAAAGCGCGAGGCAAAAATAAACAATGGAGGCGTCCGCCAATAACAAAACACCCGTCCATACGCTGCAAACAAACAGCCCGACCACACTGCATTTTAATGTCCGGCGGGGATTTTTCAGTTTTGCCGACAGGATATTGCCGACCATCAGCGCCAGGGCATTGACGGCAAAAAAGATACTGTACGCAATAGGCGAAACGCCGTAGTGTTCCTGAAAAATAAAAGGCGACGACGCAATATACGCAAACATAATTGCCGTGGAAAACGACAGCAATGCGATATAAAGCATTAACAGCCTGTTTTTCACAACGGGAATAAAAAACTTGAAGACGTGAATTACCGGAACCCTCGCGCGTTTATGGGGCGGGTGCGATTCCTCCAGGTATGCGCTTGCCCCGAACACGACCAGTCCGAGAAAACCAAGAAAAAAGAATATGCCTTTCCAGTTGGTAAACAGCAGCAACACGCCTCCGGCGACAGGCGCGACTATCGGCGCAATTCCCTGCACCGCGGCGATCAATGCAAGAAATGCCAGCAAATCCCTGCCTTTGAACAAATCGGTGGCCACCGATCTCGAAATGACAATGCTGCCGGCGGCCCCAAATCCCTGCAATAAACGAAACCCGATCAACAGGTAAATGTTTTGGGCGAAAAAGCACCCGACTGTTGATAATAGATAAAGGATAAAAGACGCGAATAGCGGCCGGCGGCGCCCTGTTTTGTCGCTGACAGGACCAAAAAGCAACTGCCCGACCGCTATTCCAAGCATACTTGTTGAAATGGTGAGCTGCACCAGCGAGGCGGATGTGTCGAAATACGCTGTCAACGCGGGCAGACATGGCAGGTACATATCCGTGACCAAAGGTGCAAATGCCGTCATTGCAGACAGTGTGACGAGCAAATAGAGTTTGCTATTTTTTGACTGTAAGTCGTTTGTATTCTGTTTTTTAACTTTCATAATATAGGAGGCCGTGCATGGCCTCAATCCGACGGCAAAAGTATGGAAAAAACATTTGGGTGTAAGCTGAAAATCACAAAAAAATACAGTCCGCCCCATGCGCCTGCGCCTGATTCATACACGCACACGCACATACACACACGCGCACATACACGCATATTTTTTGCGGTTTTTGCGCCTTCGGCTTTTTTGCCTTTGCGTTTTCCGAAAATCCTGTCCCACACACACCACACCACCCTACCCCAAGGCCGCCTCGAACTTCACCGCGTCCTCCGGCGTATCGACGCCGATGCTTGCGTCCTTGGTAAAACCGACCGCGATTTCGAAGCCGTTTTCCAGCACGCGCAGTTGCTCCAGTTTTTCAATCTGCTCCAG
>JAISGL010000165.1 GCA_031263125.1 Opitutaceae bacterium
TTATCCTTAAGTGCTCCTATAAAATGTTTCTTCTTGCCCACAATGAAATCAAGATTCTCTTTCGCGCAAAACCAGCTGTCAAACAACACGTACCGAAACTCAAGCCGGTTCCGAATGCACGTCTCAAGCATGGCCCGCAAGTGCTCATTCTTACTTACCTTACTGATATTACGCGAAGGCCGGTTTTTGGTAGGGCGGTCTCGCTGAGACCGCCGCGTTCGTCACCCGTATCTCTCGGCGGTCTCGGCGAGACCGCCCTATCAAAAAACCTCGGCTGCGTAACATCAGTTATATAAAACGGAGAGGGACTGTGCGGGGTGAGGTGCGGTCATTGTTTGCGAACGAGCGCGTCGCCGACGTGGACGCGGCAGTTTTTTATGCGGCCGCCGACGTCGTCGCCGCCTTGGCGCGGCACGTAGCGGAAACCGGCGATTTCGCGCGTTTTTCCAAGGTCGATGATGAGGCTGTGCGGATGCTCCGGGTGTTCGTCGCTCCACCCGGTGTGCCAGTGCGAGGTGGTTTGGCCGTCGAGCGCGTTGTCAGCGGTGCCGTCTTCGCGCATGCTCTCTTCGCTGTCCGCATAAATGACAACCCAGCCGTCGATCGGCATGTTTGCTCCTTTTTTGTCCAGCAGCTCAAGCTCGGCGATTGCCGCGTAGGGTTTCCCATCGTGGGCATCAAGGCTTTCGATGCAGAAATAACGGCCGCGCACGGGTGTCATGAAACGAATTTCACAGGGGGATGCACCTGCCGGAAATGCTCCGGTCCATGTGGGTTTCGCGCCGGCGAGATCGGGTGTGTATTGGCGGCGCAGTCCGCGCGCGAAATCAAGCGCCGGCCTGAGTTGGTCGAGAATGGGCGTCGTCATTCCGGCGATTTGCGGATTGTCCGGACCGAGCAGGTCGAGGATGATGATTTCGTTTTCGCCGGCACGCAGCCACAGGCCCGGCACATACATGGTTTGCGTGGGGCCAATGTTCCAATAGCGACCGAGGCAGCGTCCGTTTACCCACACGACGCCTTTGCCCCAATTGCGCATGTCGAGCCATGTGTCGGCCTGGCTGGAGAGCGTGACGGTGGCGCGCCAGAAGGCGGGCGCAGTTGAACCCCGCATCCCGGATGGCTCGTAGCGCAGCGCGGAGAGTTGCGCGGCGTCGAGCGGCAGCGAGTAGATTTGCCAGCCGGAAAGTTCCCGCGCGTTTCCGCCGCCTGTTTTGAGCGTGAGGAGCACGGGGCTGGCGAGGCCTTTGCGGTCGTGCATTTCCTGGCCGAAATTGATGTGGCCGATCGCTTCCACAAGAATATCGAGCGTGCTTTCTTCGTCGCGCGCGGGAATATCCACGGTGCTGTGCGCATGGCGGCGGTCCATGATTCCGATGCGTTCTCCGTCGAGAAATACGAAACCGAAATCAGCGATGGCTTTTGCGGTGAGCGTGGCGGCAGGTCCCTTGGGCAGCGTAATTCTGTAGAGCACGCAGCCGTGCGGCTGACCGAGCGCCTCAAGGTTGGGCGGCGCGGCGGCGTCCACGGCGGCGGGGGCGGGCAGGTTTTTGAAAAGCGGGGCGGTCTGCGCGGCGGTCACGGGCGCGAAGGTTTGCACGGGGTTGGGCGCGGGCGGCTCCGCCGGGATGGTCTCGCCGGGCAGGAGGTGCGCGCGCATCAGTTCGCGGGTGAGATAAAATTTTTCCGTGGCCGCGCCGGACTCGCTGATCGGCGCGTCGTAATCGTAGCTCGACGTATCGGGCTTGAAGGGGCGGTCCACGCCGGACCAGAGTCCGAAACTCGAACCGCCATGCGCCATGTAGATGCTGAACGACGCGCCGGCTTCGAGCATGTATTTGAGATCGGCGAGGTATTTTTCCGTGTTGCCGCGATGATGCGGCGCGCCCCACGTGTCGAACCAGCCGGAATAAAATTCGCCGCACATGAGCGGCCCCCCGGGCTGTATTTCCCGCAGCGCCGCAAATCCGCGCGCGGGATCGGAGCCGAAGTTGACGACTTGAAAAAGCTCCGGGATCAGTCCGTCGCGCAAGTGTTGCGGGGGATTGCATCCGAAGAGCGGCACGTCGAAACCCGCGTCGAGCACGGCCTGTCGCATGGCGGCCATGTAGGAGGCGTCCCTGCCGTAGAAGCCGTATTCGTTTTCAACCTGCACCATGATGATGGGGCCGCCGCGCGTGATTTGCAGCGGCGCGAGCACGCGTCCGACTTCGCGCAGATAACGGCGCGCAGGTTCGATGAAACCGGGATAAAGCGAGCGCAGTTGCATCTCCGGGTCGCGCAACAGCCACCACGGCAGGCCGCCCATTTCCCACTCGGCACAGGCGTAGGGGCCGGGCCGCAGGATCACCCAGAGGCCGTGCTTTTGCGCGATGCGGCAGAACTCCGCGATGTCGGCTTCGCCGCTCCAGTTGAACTCGCCGGGGCGCGGCTCGTGCATGTTCCAGAACATATAGGCGCAGACGGTGTTCAGCCCCATGGCGCGGATCATCGCCATGCGGTGATCCCAGTATTCGCGGGGCACGCGCGCCGCGTGCATCTCGCCGCAACGAATCTGGAAGGGCTGGCCGTCGAGCAGAAAATCGCGCCCGCCGACCTCGAACCGGTGCGCGACTGTTTGCGGCGCGACGGGTTGCGGCGTGACGGGTTGCGGTGTGACGGGTTGCGGTGTGACTGTTTGCGACGCGGCGAAGACCTGGAGGAACGCGAGGAGGAAAATGAAAGCGGCCAAGAGTGATTGGCGTTTTGATCTGGCTGTCATGGGCGGCAGTTGCGGTGGTTGCGGCGGTTGGGCGTGGATGAAGTGAGGAAATTGAGGAAAGGGAGGAAAGGGAGGAAATTGAGAGGAGGGAGTGAGGGAGTGAGTGAAGGAGTGCGGAACCGTTTTCGTGGCTTGGCTAAATTGGCACGATTATCGGCAAATTTTGCATGTCAATAAAAAAAATTGCTATTTTTTTAAGACGGGGTGCATCTCAATTTTTGGACAGGTTGGGAGGGGAGTCGGAATTGATGGAGTGCGGGAAGAGAAGTGCCCAACGCCCCCTATGCAGGCGAGGGATTTTTGTGAGATACTGCCGGACATGTTTCCACATCAGAAAAGCAAGTCTGTCCGGTGAGTTGGATACAGCTATTTGAATCTTTGTCGAATGGTACGCACGGCGCGCGGCCCTCCCGCCTCATCCGTAACGTAATGCAGTGCCGAAAATCGACCTCTTGAAATGGTAACTGATGTTACGCGACCGGCAGGGTTTTGTAGGGCCTGACCTTGTGTCAGGCCGCGCACGCGTAGGAGGCTGCACTGGTAATTCGCGGCCTGACACAAGGTCAGGCCCTACGAAATCTGCCGACTGCGTAACATCAGTTATCAAGAATCGGATTTTTTGAACTGCGGAACTCAGGCTAACATCAGTTTGTAATTCACCACGGAGGATACCGAGAGCAGGGAGGAAGGCATTCATCTGGTTCTTCGTGCTCCCGGTCGGATGTTTCCTCCTTGGATGGGACGCAGTTTCAGTTGAGCGGTTTGCCGGGCGCAAGTTCCGGCAGGGCGACTCGATCCAACCGCTGACGTGTTTTTTTCGCTGCGCTATAAATCATCGCGCAGCGCTTCCAACTGGCGCGCGGCGGCTTGATGGCCGTTCGCGGCGAGCAGCGGGATCGCTTCTTCCAACAATTCCATTTCACCCGGAAAACGCCGGCAGCCCGAGACGATGATTTCCAAATATTCCCCGGGCGGTTTGATGTCGGTGTGCTTCCACACGGACGCAAATTGCACATACACGCGCGGCGGCGGTCCGGGCAATTTGAGCGCGGTGATGAGCGGTCCGATCACGCCGCGCACGTCGCTTGCCGCCAGACGATAGTCGCGTCCTTTCATCTCGAAAATTTCCTCCAGCAACATGCGCGACAGCGTGCAATACACGCGCGGGCGCGTGGTTTTCCCCTCGGCGGCGACCCACTCGAGCATTGCGAGCGCTTTCAGTTTGTCGCCTTTCGCGTCCGGCGAGACTTCGGCGAGCGCGAGCGCGGCGGCGATTTCGGGATCGGTGCGCGCCTGTTCGGATTCCTTGCCGGCTTTGATCAGCGTTTGTCGCGCGAGTTCGCCGGCTTTGCAAAGCGCGAACCAGTCGCTCACGATCAGCGAGGTTTCGCTGCGTTTCGCGTTTCGGAAAAGGACCGGCTTGGGAATGTCCTTGTTTGAATATTTCGCAACCGTGATGGCCGGCGGCCCCCACGGGTTGTTTTTGTAATCGGAATTTCCGCCGCCTCCATTTCGGGCGAGGCCGCGATAAAATGCGTAGATTTTTTCGTGAAACGTTTCGTAGTCCGCGCCAAAACAGCGTTCAAACAATTTTTCGTCCGGCGGTTGTCTGCCGGGGTTTGTGGCGAACTTTGCGAATGCGGCGCGGATTTTCGGGTCGGCGTTAAAAACACAGTAATAGACAAAATCGAGGGCTTCGCGTTGTTTGCAAAGTTCGTGGCCGACGAGCGCGGTGGTGTTCTTTTTCGAGTGCGTGAGCGTGACGGGTTGTTCGAGCGCGGCGCGGAGTCCGGCGCGGGGGCTTGGGAGAAATTCGCCCCACGTTTTCTTTTGCGCGACGATGGCTTCCTCACTTTCGCCCCGCGGAAAATCGCCCGCGCCGCGATACGTGCGCGTTTCGCAGGCGAGGCAGTAGCGTCCCACGCTCATGTGTTCGTCGTTGATCGTGAACCACGCGGGGCGGGCGAAGACATCACCGGCGAGTCCATACGCGGGCGATTCGAAATTGTCGGGCAGGCGCCAGGGTGCGCCGCCCGCGGAGTGACCGCGCATGCTGTTGAGCGTCGACGCGAGCCAGGGCGCGTCGCCGGGCCGGATGTGCGTGTCGGCGCAGACGAGCAGGTAGTTGATCGCGAGGTCGAGCGCGTTTTCGCGGACGCGTTCGTCGAAGGGCGTCGCGCCGTCGAGGTATTTTTGCGGGATGAGTTTCAGGAGGATGATTTGCTCGTCGTCGTGATAGCCGCGCGCGGAGATTTGGCGCACGTGACCTTTGCGGCGGCTGCTTTCGATGACGCCGACGGGCGGGCGATCGCGCGCGGTCTGGAGCGCGTCTTTGCCGGTGAACGTGAGGAAGCGTTCGATGCCGCCGTCGTTGATGAAGATGAGCCGCACGGGGCGGTTGTGTTTGGGGCGGAAGAGCGCGCAGCCTTTTTGAAAGGTGTCGATGATCTGACCGGCGCGACGGATGATTTGCGTGACGAGTTTCACGTCGTTGACCGACGAGAGGATTTCAAAGTGCGGCGACTGCGCGTAACGCCACTGGTGTTTCGCGGCGGAAACTTCAAACGCGTCCATCATCACGACTTCGCTTCCGGCCGGCGGTGGCGGCGCGGAGGGTTTGGGCGGTGCGGGAGATTTTGGTGACGCGGGAAGCTGCGTTGCCGCCACTGCCATCGCAATCGCAATCGCCATCGCCATCGCCCACGCGCATGCGTGTGCGACGATGCGAAGAACGGTTTTTGTCCGTGAGCGAGGCGTGGGGAGCGCGAGGGGCGTGGGGAGCGTGAGAGGTATGGGGAGCATGGGAAAGAAGCGGCGGTTTTTTGATTTTTTTGATTTTGCCGCTTCCATCTCCGCCTTATGTCGGGTTGTCGATTTTATTGATGCGGGCGATATGCCGGCCGCCTTCAAACTCGGTGGCGAGCCACACTTTCACGATGCGCAACGCCTCGTCTTCTCTGATCGTGCGCTGGCCGATGGCGAGCACGTTGCCGTCGTTGTGCGAGCGGTTCCAGATGGCGACCTGCTCGGTCCAGCAAAGGCCGCAACGCACGCCTTGCACGCGATTCGCGACGATGGCCTCGCCGTTGCCCGAACCGCCGAGCACGATGCCGCGCTCGTATTCGCCACGTGCCACGGCCTCGGCCACGGGCCGGATAAAATCCGGGTAGTCGCACGATTCCTCGGAGCGCGTCCCGAAATCGCGGACCGTGTGGCCGTTGGCGAGAAGCATGGCCTTGATGGCCTCCTTGTATTTGAACCCCGCATGATCGGAGCCGATGGCAATCTGGAATGTCTTCATGTGCGTGCTATGCATGGAATGCTGTGCAAATAAGTTGAACCTGCCGTTAATTGAATGGTCTTACTCGAAAGGCTTTTCCCTGCGCAGTAAAACATATTTCTGAAAAACACGTTTCCAAAAAACATTTCTTATGAAAATCCAAAACAGCGTTGTTATTGCATTCCTTGGCCTCGCGGTTGTCTTTTTTGCGGGTTGCTCGACGACATCGAGCCGCATCTCGAAAAACCAATCGCTTTTCGACACCTATCCCGCCGACGTGCAGGCCAGCATCCGCGCCGGCAAAACCGACATCGGCTACACGCCGGAGATGGTCATGATGGCGTTCGGTGAACCCGACCGCCGCTACTCACGCACGACGGAACACGGCGCGTCCGAAGTGTGGGCTTACAAATCAAAAGCCCCGTCGTTCAGCTTCGGCGTGGGCGTCGGCGGCGGTGGCGGACACACCGCGATCGGCACCGGCGTCGGCGTCACGACGGGCGGGGATCGCTCGGGTGACAAAATGCGCGTCATTTTTGAAGGCGGAAAAGTCACCGCCGTGGAACAGGTCAAGTAGGCCCGGATTCAGTTTGGCCGGGTTCAGTTTGCCCGGATTCAGTTTGGCATTTTTGTGACAGTTTGTGACAAGTCGTGGCAAACCCCGCATTGGCACGATGTTTGCGCGCGCGGTTTGTTGCGTTTGTGACCGGACGCCCCCAGATGCAACATTTGCCGCAAAAAGGCGTCATACATTGGATAACTTGCGAAAACATTTTTTAGAAAGGAAAGCCCACGTCATGAAAACCAAAGTAACTGCCCTCGTGCTCATGGTTGCGGCACTTGTGGTCGCGGGTTGCTCATCGCCCGCAATACGCATCAAACACAACCCTGAACTGTTCGCTTCCATTCCCGCGCCCGAACAGGAACTCATCAAACAAGGCCGCATCGGCATCGGCTTCACGCCCGACATGGTGAAGCTCGCGCTCGGCGAACCCGATGTCGTCGCGCGCCGCATCGACAGGACCGGCACGTCGGAAATCTGGCGCTACCGCAGCTACGACTCCTACGGCGCCGGTTTCCACGGCTACTATGGCTGGGGCGGCCCGTATCGCTATCGCAGTTGGGGCGGCTGGTATGGCGGCTGGCCCGGCTACTACGGCTGGGGCTGGAGCGCACCCGCGCCGCTGACCGATCACCTGCGCGTCACGCTCAAGGACGGCCGCGTCATCGAGATCAATCAACTGCGATAAACCCTGCGCTGCGGCAAACTACCGCGCTGCGAAAAACCGAAGCTCGCGCCCGCGTCGGTGCCCACGCCAGCGTCAGCGCCGGCCCACGCCGACACCGCAAACCATATTCCGCACCCGCATCGCATCGCACCGCACCGCACCACATCGCATCGCACCACATCGCCCACACCGCAAAAGCCGCACGCACAAAAATGCGCGCGGCTTTTTTGTTTTTTTGAGAAAATGTTTTTTGCTCTCGCCCCGCGGACAAATGTCGTTTGTTCTCGTGTCCGTTCTCGTGTCCGTTTTTCCAAACCCTGCGCCATCCCGGCGCTTTCACCTTTTTTTCCACCAGCCTAAAAAAACAAAAAAAATAACATCATGATATCCACCGCCTCGATCAACGCGTTCCTCCTCAAGAACAACCTCCGCATCGCCAGCAATCCCTGCGTCTCGCCCGACTTCTGCCTCGATTGGCCGGCCCTCCGCGCAAAACTGACGGCGGCCTCGCCCGAGGTGAAGCCGCATCCAAAAAGCGTTTTTGCAACCGAAGCCGGCCAGTGGATGCTTCTCGAAGACATCACCGGCGATTGCGCGTGGAAACTCAGCCCCGCCACGGGACCCGCCGCCGATGCCGCCAAAACCCTCGCCGACGGCGCCGCGCTCACGGATGGCTCCGTCGCCTTCCCCGCCACCTTCGCAAACCTCCTCCGCATCAAAAACCTGATACAAGAGCACAATCCCGACTCGACCATCTTCCCCACCACCTCGCAACGCCTCGGACAAAGCACGCTCGGCATCGGCGCGCGCTTCACCACGCTCCACTGGCCCGCCGTCGAATGGGCCATGAGCGCCCTCGAAATCGGCGTCACCGCCAACCAGAACTCCATCCCCCGCGAACTCGTTTACGACGTGAACGCCATGCTCGACGGCAAACTCGACACCGTCCCCTTCCCCTTCATCGGCACCAACGTCCCCGAAGGCCACCAAGGCCAGTCCGTCGAAGGCATGAGCCACGGCTGCGTCCTCTCGAAACTCAAAACCGGCTTCCACCGCCGCGGCATCGCGTGGAGCTTCAACGCCGACCACCAGCCCATCGGCGGCAAATTCGACATCCGCGAAGACCAGCTCGTGCGCGGCTGCGTGCTCGCCAGCTACATCACCTTCGACATCTCGCCCGAACTCGCCCTCACCCAGCCGCCCGCCGACGCCCGCGCCTGGGTCGCCGCAAACATGACCGCCGAACTCGTCGGAAAAGTCCGCGCCCGCGTCGCCGCCGCCGGACTCACCCTCGACGAAGAAGCCCTCGCCAAACTCCTCGCCTACGTCTGGCCCGCGATGAAAAAAATGAAAGTGCGCGACGAAAAATACCGCGTCGCCCGCGAACAACTCTTCACCACCGCCGCCGGCCGCGCCTACCTCCGTGAACTCTCCATCGACGAACTCCCCGGCCTCACCACGCCCGAAACCACCGCCATCATGCTCGCCCTCTGCGAAGCGATGGGCATGACGATCAACTTCATCGCCCCCGCCTTCGGCTTCCAGAAAAACATGCCCTACCCCGACAACGCCGCGCTCACGACGCTCATCGAAAAACAATGGGCCATCTGCAAGCAATTCGGCGTGAGCATCGGCTTCCACTCCGGCTCCGGCAAATCCGCCGAAAACTACCAGGTCATGGGCGCGGTGACCGGCGGCAACCTCGAAATCAAAACCAGCGGACGCTACACCTACGAAATGGGCCGCGCCCTCCACGCCTCGAAAAACGCGACCGACCAGACGCTCTGGCACGACTGGTATGAATTCACCGTCGAACTCGCCCTCAAAGGCGCCTACGCGACCGACGCCACCGAGCAAAAAATGGCGCGCAGCTTCATCACCGACGCCCTTGGCAAATCCGGCAAACCCACCGACGTCTTCGCGAACGAAGCCGTCACCCGCGCCGCCATTGAAGCGCTCCCCGCGAGTCCCGAGCACATGTTCTGGTTTGAGTACAACTTCCTCTGTGTCCTCGCCGGCGGAGGCAAAGCGGAGAAAGCCGCGCTCGGCGATCACTCGCCCGCCGGCTACCAGCAACGCGCCCGCTTCTATTCGGTGAGTGACGAAGGTCTGCTCAACTACTCGAAAAACGTGGCCGCCTACATCGTCTTCCTCGCCGAAAACACCGCCCTCGCGACAAAGGACCGCTGCGCCGCCGCGAACAAACTCCTCGCAAGCTACACCACGCTCGACCACATGCTAAGCGACATCAGCCGCTGAGGAATTGATGTTACGGTATTTCCTATAAATATTGAGATGCCGGGCAGGGCGGTTTCGCCGAAACCGCCACGAACACCACGAAGCAAGCGATGGCGGTGTCGCCGAAACCGCCCTGCCAAATATCAGGCCGCGTACGCATGGGAGGCCACACCGGTAATTCGCAGCCTGACGCAAAGTCAGGCCCTGCACGCCGCGTAACATCGTGAAGGATCAACCGCGATCACGCCGCGTTCCCGAAAGCCACATTCCCGTTCCCCAAAGTTGTGTTCTCAAAAGCTCAAAAGCATTCCCAAAAGCGAAAGCTTGACTGCGAAAGCAAACGCTGAAACATCAACATCCGTTTTAATCGCGGCTGTAGTTTAGTGGTAAAACTCCTGCCTTCCAAGCAGGTCTCGTCGGTTCGATTCCGTCCAGCCGCACCATGCTGATTATCAATGAGTTATATTTTGGAATAATCAAAGTGGGAACACTTGGTGGGAACAAATGCCCTGTTATTCCCGGATGTTCCCAAGTGTTTTCCAGACCGCAATTATTCGCGTGCGCGCGAGGCGTCTATTCCGGCGGACGCGGCGTGGCGGGACTGGGACATTTGAATTGACCGTCGCCATGACACAGGAGATGTTTGGCCGCATGAAATACCGAATCACGCTGATTGAGGATGAGGACGGCGGCTGGGCAGTCCGTTGCGACGACCTGCCGGGTTGCTTTTCCCAAGGCGAGACGCGGGAGGAGGCCATTGAGAACATCCGCATCGCCATACGGGAGTTCACGGATTATCTGCGCGACGAGGGCCGGTTGGCGGAATACCTTCAGGAAAACGCCCGGCACGAGGAGGTTTTTGTCTGACGCGCATGCCAAGGATACCGGGAATAAGCCAGAAAGATGCGGTGCGGGCCTTGGGCAAGGCGGGATTCGTGATAGCGCGGCAGGGCAAACACCTCATCATGAGCAAGGGCGGCGTGTCGGTGCAAATACCCCGGCATACGCAGATAAACGCGATTACGATGGGAGACATCGCCAGGACCGCGGGCCTCACGCCGGAACAGTTCAGGAAGCTCCTATGAGGGGGGGGCGGGCAGGTCGCCTCATAAATGGGACTTTTCCTCTTCCGGTCCGCCCTCCGGCAATTGTAGCGTGGCGCAGAAGTCGGCGAGGTCTTTGCACGGCCTGCCATCCGCCATGCGCATTTGTGCGAAGTCGGTAAACTGGATGGACGAGGCCCTAACATCGCGCAGTTGCGCGGCCCAGCGTTGCGCGGCGTCCTGCCCCTTGGTGTGCGCGGTGTCGACGTGCTGGCAAAGCGTGATTTCCTTGCCCGCGAAATAATGCAACGCGCCGGCGGGGATGGACAGCCCCGCGCCAAAGATTGCGACAGGGGCAACCATTCCGGCGTATTCGTGCCACCATGCCACAAGCAGCGAGGCGAGGAAATCCGGCCCGCCTTCGCAAAGCATGATGTGCGGAAAGAAGCGGCTTTCTTCCAACCCCACCGGCCATCCGGCGAGCGAGCCGGGAAGCGTTTTGGCCTTGCCGCATTGCCACGGCAG
>JAISGL010000439.1 GCA_031263125.1 Opitutaceae bacterium
ATCATCTCTTTCACCGATTTGCCGGCGGGGATCATCGGCAGCACGTGCTCGCTGTGCGGCACGATCACGTCGAGCAGATACGGGCCGTCGTGATCCAGCATTTCCTGGATCGCTCCGCGCAACTCCGCTTTCTCGATCACGCGGCGCGCTTTCACGCCGAAACCTTCCGCGATTCGCGTGAAGTTCGGATACAGGCCGCCGGTGTTCGTTGGACTGCCGATGTTGTTCACGTCGCCCAAAATCGTCTGGCCGCGCACGCTTTGATAAAAACGGTCCTCCCACTGCGTCACCATGCCCAGGTGCTGGTTGTTCAGGATCATCACCTTCGCGGCGATTTTCTCGATGGCGGCGGTGGCGAGTTCCTGGATGTTCATCGTGAACGAGCCGTCGCCGTCAATGTCGATGACCTGCCTGCCGGGACACGCGACTTTTGCGCCAATCGCGGCCGGATATCCAAAGCCCATCGCGCCGAGGCCGAGCGAGCTGATGTAGCGGCGCGGTTTTTCAAACTCGTAGAATTGCGCCGCCCACATCTGGTGCTGGCCGACGCCCGTCGCGATAATCGCGTCGCCCTTGCTCAGTTCGTAGAGCGTGGCGATGGCTTCCTGCGGGAGGATGTGCCCGCTCTCCGGGCGGACGAACGGGTGGTCCTTGCGCCATTGCCGGACTTGCGCGACCCACGCCTTCGTGTCGGGCGCGTTGAACGGGCGCGCGGCGGCGAGTTTGTTGAGGCGCGCGAGGGCGTCCTTCACGTCCCCGCATATGGGATAATCGACGCGTTTGTTTTTGTTGTGCTCGGAGGCGTCGATGTCGATGTGGATGATTTTCGCGTGCGGCGCGAACCGCGCGGTGTCGCTCGTGATGCGGTCGTCGAAACGCGCGCCGAGGCTGATGAGCAGGTCGCATTGATCGACGGCCCAGTTGCCATACGCCGAGCCGTGCATGCCGAACCAGCGCGCGGAGAGCGGGTGACTTTCGGGAAACGCGCCGATGCCCATGAGCGTCGTCGCCACGGGGATGCCGGCCCTCTCGGCAAACGTACGCAGCTCCTCGTGCGCCCCGGCGGAAATGACGCCGCCGCCGACGTAGAGCATCGGTTTTTTCGAGGCGGAAACGAGCGGGAGGATTTTTTGCAACTCCGCGTCGGTCGCGTATTGTTTCTGCCCGACAAACGGATTGCGGAACGACGTGCCCTCCGGAAACCGCGGCGTGAAGCGCGCCTGCTGCACGTCCTTCGGGATGTCGATCACGACCGGGCCGGGGCGTCCGCCGCGGGCAAGCTCGAACGCCTCCTTGAAAACGCGCGGCAGGTCGTCCGCGTTGAGCACGAGATACGAGTGCTTCACGATTGGCAGCGTCATGCCGAAAAAATCGGTCTCCTGAAACGCGCTCTTGCCGATGTATTTTGAAAAAACCTGCCCCGTGATGGCGACCAGCGGAATCGAATCCATGAACGCGTCGGCGATGCCCGAGACGAGATTGGTGGCTCCGGGGCCGCTCGTGGCCATGCACACGCCGACCTTGCCGGACGCGCGCGCGTAACCGCCCGCCGCGAACGCCCCGCCCTGCTCGTGACGCGGCAGGATGACGCGCAGGTTTTTGTTGCGGGCGAACGCCTGGTGAAGTTCGAGCGACGCGCCGCCGGGATAAGCAAAAACGGCCTCGACCTTTTCACGCAGGAGGCATTCGACGACGCAATCGGCGCCGTTCATTTCGCGCGAAGGACGGGAGGCGCATGAGGGGCGTGCGGCGCGCGCGGCGGACTTGACAGCGGAAGCGGAGGAACCTTTGGCGGACTTTTTCATAGGCGAAAGTGATTCGGGAAAGCTGCGAATAAAGCGGCGCGCCCGACAGGGATGCAAGAGTGGAAAAAGGCCGGGAAAGAAAGTCGGGAGCAGCCGGGAAAAATGTGATGCAGGATGGAAATGCTGGCCAACAATCGCCCGCCGGTTACGAATGTGGCGGATAAAATGATGAATAATATCTGATGTTACGCGGTGCGTAGGGCCTGACCTTGTGTCAGGCCGCGAATTACCTGTGTGGCCTCCCACGCGAACGCGGCCAGACACAAGGTCAGGCCCTACGCACCGCGTAACATCAGTTATTAACTGATGTTATACGACCGGCCTCATGCTGTCTGCAAACACTCAGCGGAGACGTTTCGTCCTGCTCTTCGCGCTTTTCGCGCTCCACTCCGCGGTCACGACCGACGTGAACCCGCCGCGCGCCTTTCCATCGCGATACAATCACGAGCGAGCGCGGCTTCAGCACGCGCCCGAGGGCGTCGCAAACCGTGTTGGTCACGGCCTCGAAAAAAGCGCCTTCGTTGCGAAACGCGTGGAAATACAGTTTCAGCGATTTTAATTCCACGCACACTTTGTCCGGCACGTAGCGCACCGTGATGTCCGCAAAATCCGGGTGCCCCGTCATCGGGCAGAGCGACGTGAACTCGTGATGCGTGTGCTCGATCACATAATCACGGGCGGGCGCGGGATTGGGAAATGTCTCAAGAATTTTCGGATCAACCATGTCACGAAACCTACGCGGGCCGCCCGCGTGTGTTCATGCGCAAGGTCCATGCGCATGGCGGCGCGAACGCGTTTACCGGGAGTGCGGCAAACCGGACACGTTTTTGCCGGACGCGCTTTCACCGGACGCGTTTTCGCCGGCAGGCGCGGCCTCCTCCATCTCGCGCAGGAGCGCGTTGAGAAATCCCGGCGCGAGTTTTGCCTTTTGCGAGTAGGATCATTTTTCAGGCGCGTCATTGTAAGGACGGAAACAAAAAAGGCGTCTTCACGCGCCAGCGCGCCCCAAAGGCCGCCGCGCACTATCTGAAAAAATATTGGAAGAATAAATAGCGCCGGACCCACGCCTGTCCGATTAAGAAGAGATGTTAGATTCATAACATGTTTATGTTTATGATTATGCTATTATGAAATAAAACCCATATGATC
>JAISGL010000026.1 GCA_031263125.1 Opitutaceae bacterium
TTCTGGCAAGCCTCCGGCTTGCCCCGGCGGTATCGCCCTGCCAAAATCCTGCCAGTCGCGTAACATCAGTTATGAATATATTGGTAATTCGAAGCGAATTATCACGCGTTATGGGATACCGGGTCAGTTCGCGCGTTCCAGTTCGACGAACCAGTTTTTCGCGGCGGCGGCTTTGCCGAGGGCGGTGTTGCCACAGCGGATGACTATCGCTCGATAAAACTTGTTCGCCTCACGCGGATCGTGGTTCTTGATCCACAAGCCCGAAAGGTTCAGCACGCGCGCGGTCTCGTCGGAATCGTTCGGCATCAGCGACGCGGCCCACCAGCCAAGCTCCGCCGCACGGTAACGATAATGATAACGCTTGCCCGGCACTTTCGCGTTTTCGACGCGCTCGAGTTCACCGGGCGTCGGCGCGCCGGGGCCGCCTTCGAGACGCAATTTGCCGCGACGCGCCCGCGGAATGCCGCCCGCGTCGTAAGAATAGCTGCCGCCCCAGATGAAAAAGTCCGGCGTGAGTTCGGTGCCGAGCATCTCCATGCCGTTGGCGCGCGCGTTTTGCGCGGCACGCCAGAACGCGGCGGCACGTGCGTCGGTGGGGAGCGTGTTGTCAAAGCCTTTGCGCACGTCGGCGATGTAGGCTGTGTAGTTTTTGAGCGCGTCCTCCGGGAAATATTTTTGCGCAAGTTCAGGTTTGTTTGCGCGGGCGAGGCGGCGGGCGAGCAGGTGGCGCGTTGATTCGTGTCCGGTTTTTTCGTCCCTGCCGCCCCAGCGGTCCTTGGCGGCGCGGCTTTCGTATTCCGGGCAATGTGCGTCCACGTATTGTTGCAGCTCGTCGAGCGTGAGCACGCGTTCGGCGATGTAGGCCGAGTCTTCCCAATGGCCGCCTTTGATGAGCGCGTCGAGCGCGGCGGCGTATTTGCCCGTCCCCATGCGCACGCGGCCAAGGTCGGCCCACGCGACGGGGCGCGCTTCGCCCGCGAGGTCGTCACTCGCGGTCACTTTTTCGAGAAATGTTTCCGCTTTTGCGGAGTCGCCAGCGCGGAGGGCGAGCTTGGCGCGTATCCAGTTGGCGGATACGGATGTGCCGGAGGCGGTTTCAAGCCATTTTGCGGCGAGGTCGAAATAGCCGGCCTGATAGGCGAGCCACGCGAGACGGTCGGTGTCGGGAAGATCGCGGAGTTTGGCCTCGGCCAGAATTTCCGCCCATGCGCGCGACTGGCGTTCGAGTTTTTTTTCGGCTTCGCCGTCGGACCACATGTTGGTGCCGAAGCGGGCCAGAAGGTAAAGTGTAATGACGCGGCGCGAGAGTTCGTCCTTCGCGAGATGACGGAGGTTGGCGTAGCTTTCGGGATAGTATTCCTCGGTTTTGCCGGCATCTTCCAGCGCCGACTGGGCCACGGCGCGCAGGGAAATCACGGCTCTTGAATTATCGTTGGCGGCATGCTGTTGCAGGTAGAGATGGACGGCTTTGTCATCGTTTTTGTTGAAGAAGTATGCGCGCGCTTCCCAACCGAGGCTGGCTTCGGCAAGGTTGGAGAGGTCTTCAAAACCGGCTGCGGCGGCATTGCGGGCCTGACGAAGCCACTTCGCGCCTTCAAGCATTTCGCGTTTGATGTCGTCGGACAGCGGGGTGCGAGTGGGGCGATTCCCCGCGGGATCATCGGGCACGTAGGTGCGGCCTATCATGTAGGTGGCGTTGACGGTGTAATGGCGGCGGTCGTTTTCGGGGAGCGCGAGGAGTTTTGTCCATTGCTCGCGCGCGGCGTGGTGGTCGTTTTTCCAATACGCGATGGCGCCTTTCAGGTAGAGCGCGAACTCGGCGGGCATGTCGCCGGAGAAGAGCGGCGGTTTGCTCCAGTCTTTCGCAAAGATGGCGGCGCGTGTCGTTTCGAGTTCGGCGGCGAGCGCGTCGATGCGTTCCTGTTTGAGGCCGCGCCGGGCGAGTTCGAGGCGGAGCACGCCGGTCTCGGTGAGTTCGTTGGCGCGTCTGGCGTTGCTGGCGGCGGCGAGGCGTTTCGCCATCGGGTCATTGGCGGAACCGGTTTTTTGGGGCGGCGCGAGCTTTGCGATCTCGGCGGCGAAATAACCTTCGGGCGCGGAGAGCAGGCTCACGCTGCCTTCGGCGAGATAGGCGTTCGGGAAATCGGGGCCGCAGGCGCGGGCGGATGGAGCGAGGGACAGCGCGGCTGATGAGAGCGCGAGTGCCGTCGTGAAGTTACGGAATGGTTGCATGGATTGAAAAGGTGTTGGTTGATGCGGTGGTGTTGGTTGATGCGGTGGTGGTTGTTGATGTGGTTTTGTCGTCGGGAATTTTGTCGTCGGGAAAATTGAAACGCATCCAGCCGATGATGCGGCTTTGTCCGGGCGCGAGCGCGCTTGCCGGTGGCGCGCGCGTGGCGTGGAGGTCCAGTTTGTGCCCGCCGTCGAAGCGGGCCTCGTAGCCGGCGAGTTCGTCGCACGCGGTCACGCGCGGGCCGGGCGTCCATTCGATGCGCACGAGGCGCGGCAGTTCGAGCGTGGTCTGGCCGCGGTTGACGATGGCGATTTCGGCGAGACCTGGCTGGCGGCGCCACACGATGGCTTCGAGGCGCGACTCAACCGGCCCGCCGCGAACGACGGCGGCAAAAGTGGCGGCGTTCCATGCGAGGCGGTCGCCTTCGACGGGGAGGCGGAACCAGATGATGCCGTCGGCGCGGGGGAATTTTCCGGCGGCGAGTTGTTGCGCGAGTTTGCTCATTTCCTCGGGGTCGGAGCGGACGGCGCGCAGTTGCGTGTTCGCGGGCCAGTCGCGCGGCGTCTCGGCGGCGAGGCCGATGAAGCGGCCGCTTTCGTTGAAGCCGAGCACGTAGCCATAGGTCGGCAGCGCGATGCGGAAGCGCGCGCCGGAGCGCGCCGCGATGGCGTCGGCCTGGCGTGTCCACGCAAGCGCCCGCGCGGGGTCGCAGAGCGTGAAGGGCGCGTCGATGTCCGCCGGTTTTTCGAGCGAGTGGACTTGGAGGACGAAGCCGCCGCCGGTGGGCGCGACTTCACGGGCGAGGGCGGCGAAGGCGCCGTCATGTTTCAGCCATGCGGGGAGCGCGGTGAAGGTGAGCGGGGTGGCGCCGGTGGCCTGGCGCAGTCCGGCGAGCAACTGGCGGTAGGCGTCGAGTCTGGATTCGGGGCAATCGTAGTCGATTTGGAGTTCGGCGGGGGCGAACCCGGCTTTGGCGGCGGAGGAGACGATGGCGGCGGCCTCGGCGATGATTTGGGATTTGAAATTCAGGATTCGGGAATTGGGCGGCGTGCCGATGCGGAGGGCGAGGCCGGCGGGTTTCCCAAGCGCGGCGAGTTTTGCGAAATCGGGCGTCATGCGGGTGACGGCGGGGGCGCCTTTGCTCCAGGAGATTTCGGCGGCGAGGATGCAGAAGCCGTCCGTGAATTGCGCGGCGTCGCGCATCGCGGCGGCGACTTCCGGGCCTGGTTGCCTTTGCCACACATAGGTCTCGTGCGACCACGCGGCGGCGGCGCGCGATGCGGGCGCGAACGCGAATGCGAGTGCGAATGCGAATGCGAGTGCGAGTGCGAACGCGAATGCGAATGCGAACGCAGGAAAAAGGAACGTGGGAAAAAGGAGGACTGTGCGACGAAGTTTTGTCATGTGCGGCGCCAGTGTCGATGAACGGTGTGAAGTCATGATGAAGTGTGCGTGAAATCGAGGAGAAATAAGCGGCTGGTGGTGCGCAGCCAAAAAGATTCAAAAGACGCCGGTTCAAAAAACGCCGGCACGTTTTCCCGCCATCAAACAACCCCGGCCCCCGCGATTGAGCAAACGCAACGCGAAGACCTTTCCTGGGAGCGCGGGCATCTTTGCCCGCGGAATACCATGCGTCCGCTTGGTTCTATTTTGTTAATGTTAAAATGTTTTTTCTGTTATTTTCAGCGGATACTCAAGCCCTCAAGCCGGAGGCTCTCAAGGAACAGGTTCTTCGACGTTTTTAATGCAACGAAGCAACGAAGCCGTGAATGGTTTTTCATTTGGCAGCCATAAGAAAAACCATTCACGGCGGATGCAATCGTTTCGTGGGAGAGTACCTTCGCGGCTCTCCCATCAGAATCGTTTGCACACCATGCGTTTTTGCTGTTCAAAACACGCTTCCAATTTCCCATCCAATTTCCCATCCAATTTTCCCTTCCCATTTCCCATGCCACTCCCGAAATCCATCCTTGTCGTCGGCTCCGGCGGACGCGAACACGCCATCGTCAAATCCCTCATCGCGTCGCCCACGCGCCCGCGTGTCATCTGCGCGCCGGGCAACGCCGGCATCGCCAGCGAAGTCTGCTGCTTCCCCGACGTCGCCGCCGATAATATTTCCGGCCTCGTCGAACTCGCCGCGCGCGAGGGAACCGGCTTCGTGGTCGTCGGTCCCGAGGTTCCGCTCTCGCTCGGACTCGTCGACGCGCTCGCCGCCAGAGGCATCCCCGCCTACGGGCCGAAGGCCGGCGGCGCGCGGCTCGAAGCATCAAAAATCCACACGAAGGAAATCCTGCTCAAATATAACATCCCCACCGCCGGGGCCGCGACATTCGACAACGCCGACGACGCCGCCGCCTACCTGCTCTCACATCCCGCGCCCATCGTCATCAAGGCCGACGGACTCGCCGCGGGCAAAGGCGTCGTTGTCGCGCAAACCACCGCCGAGGCCGAAACCGCCGCGCGCGCGCTCCTCGCGCTCAACGCATCGCCCGGCGCGAAATCCAGAATCCTGATCGAAGCCTGCCTCACCGGCGAGGAGACATCGATTCTCGTGATCGTTTCCGGGCGCGATTATTATATTCTCCCGACCTCGCAGGATCACAAACGCATCGGCGACGGCGACACCGGCCCGAACACCGGCGGCATGGGCGCGTATTCGCCCGCCGAGGTTGTCACGCCCGCGCTGCTCGCGCGCATCGACCGCGAAATCGTGCGCCCCTCGGTCAACGCCATCGCCAGCGAAGGCATCGACTTTCGCGGCACGCTTTTCATCGGCATCATGCTCACGCCGGACGGCCCGCAGGTGCTCGAATACAACACGCGCTTCGGCGACCCGGAGACGCAAGTCGTCCTTCCTCGTCTCGACACCGATTTTCTCGCGCTCCTCTGGGCCGCCGCGACAGGCAACCTCGCCGAAGTCGCGCGCGACGTGCGCGTCCGCCCCGAAAGCGCGATTTGCGTCGTCGTCGCCTCGAAAGGTTATCCGGGGAAGTTTCCGAAAAACATCCCCATCACGCTTCCCGGCACATTTCCGCCGCAGACGACGGTCATCCACGCGGGCACCGCCCGTGACGCGGAAGGCCGGCTCGTCACCGCCGGTGGCCGCGTCCTTGGCGTGACCGCGCTTGCGCCGACACTCGCCGAAGCCGCGCAACGCGCCTACGCCGTGTGCGACGAAATCGAGTGCGACACAAAATACCACCGCCGCGACATCGGCGCGAGGCAGTTGAACCGGAAGTAGTTCTACTTTGTTATCTGACGTTACGCGGCACGCACGTAGCGCAGGCTGCCAAGCCGGCTGACGAGGCGGAGCCTCGCCTGGTTCGGAAAAAAACGAACACCCGGTGAACACCCGGCGGCGTGCGGCAGGCAAAGCAGGCTTGGCAGCCTGCGCTACGAGAGACTTGACGCAAGGTCTGGCACTGCGCACTGACTGCGCGCTGCGTAATATCAGCGACTCACTCCCCGGCGTTGTATTTCTTCATCTGCTCGATGAGGGCGGCGACGGGGTAGTCGGCTGTGATGTCGAGGCTTTTGTCGTGGAGGTTTATTTTCAGGCTGTCGATGAGGCGTTGCAGGTTTTGCATCTGCTCGGCGGCCTCGGCTGAATCGGAGCTGGCCGCGCCCATTTGCAGGACGCCGATCAGCATTTGCACGGCGGCACGCGTTTTGCGCGCGGCTTCGGGCGTGGCGTATTCCGAATAAATGCGGGCGCGCAGGCTGGAGCCTTTCTCACTGAGTGCCACGAGGATGTTTTCGGCTTTCAGGATGGGCATCGAGGAGGCGGCGTCGTTTGCAAGTCCGCGCGTGAAACAGGCGAGCAGCATGGGCGCGCCTTCCTGTTTGCCAAACGTGTCGAGCACGGCCGGGGGCGCGTAGGAACCGGCGTCGCCGGAGAGCGTCGCGGCGGCTTTTTCAACGATGGCGGCGGTCTCGGCCACGAGGATCGTGTTTTTGTCCACGATGCCGGCGAAGGCGGTTTGTGTTTTGGCCGGGGCGGCGGGTTCGTCGTTTTCGGAATCGTCACCGACCGCGCCGCGCGAGGCGGCTGCGAGGGTGGTGGCGTCGATCAGCGTCAGCGCGCCGCGCGTGGTGACGGCGCATTTGTTTTCCTTTGCGGCGGCGATGATTTTGTCGGGCGAGAATGTGCCGCGCACCACGGCGATGGCGGAGGGCATGCGCGTGCCGCCGTCCGGTTTGAAAAGGCCGATGGTGACGCCGCTGATGTCTTTTTCCGGGTCGATGCCGGTTTGTTTTTTGAAGCGTTCGTAGTCCTCCCGCCCGGTGTTTTTTTCGACGAGGGTTTTTTCGGAAAATTGTTTTATCGCGGCGCCGATTGCGGTTTTGGCGCAGAGTTCGAGGTCGACGTGGATGATGCCGTCGGCGTCGGCGGGGATGCCTTTGGAGTCGAGCGGCGCGGCAATCGCGGTGGCGGCGGTGGCGGCGGATACGGCGAGCGCCGTGGCGAGGAGGATTGTTTTTTTCATTGGTGTGACAGGTGGATAAACACGGTCGGGTGTGTTTTGTTACGTTTTGTTACAAGGTGTCCGGTGGGTTTTTTTGCGGTGGCGGTGTTTTCTCCGGCGGGCATGACGCGGGCGCGGGACACGGGGGTTATTTCATGCAGCAGTGCTTGTATTTTTTGCCGCTGCCGCAGGGGCACGGGTCGTTGCGTCCGACCTTGGGCGCGGCGGAGACTTTTGGCGCGGGGCCGGTGCGCAGGGGTCGCGTGTAGATCCATTCGCCGCCGGTGCGCGTGAAGGCGGATTTTTCCTGGAGCGGGCGCTCGTTTTTGTCGTTGTCGAGAAAGTAGGCGGTGAACTCGACGATGGCGTTGTCGGGGTTGCCGTTGACGGAGGGTTCGTGCGAGTGGATTTCGAGGCGCGTCCAGCGCAGGTCGTAGGTGTTTTCCTTCGCGATGTCCTCAACGTAGGGTTTTTTCGCGGTGCCCGCGTAGGTGAGGTGCAGGTGCTTGTAGTCGCGGACGACGTGCGCGGTGAAACGCGAGCGCATGAGCGCCTCGGCGGTGGCGGCGGGGCGTGTGCGCAGGAGGACGGGCTGGCAGCATTGGCCAAACGTTTTTCCGCTGCCGCAAGGGCAGGGAGCCTCGGAGGTGATGTCGGCGGAGAGCGCGGCGGGCGCGGCGGGTGCGGCGGGCGTGCCGGGTGCGGCGGGCGTGGCGGATGCGGCGAGCGTGCCGGATGCGGCGGGCGTATCGGGTGCGGCGGGCGTGTCGGGCGTGTCGGACTGTGTCATAAAATGGATGGGCAGAGGTGTTACGCGGGTTGGTTGCGGCGGGCGAGCAAAGAAAAGCGGGAGTGGAAAAGCGGGGATGAAAAGCAGGCGTGGAAAAGCAAACGTGGGGGGGCTTGCACTCGCGCGGCGGAAGGCTCACAGTGGCGGCTTTCTTCCAGCCATGGTCAAAGGACAAAAAGTCGTCTGCATCAATGACACCTTCGGCGAGTTCATTCGCGCGATCTACCTGCGCCTGCCCGTGAAGGGCAAGACCTACACGATTCGCGAGGTGTATCTCGGTCGCGAGAAAATCGTGAAGGGCGGCGAGAGTGCGACCGTGGGCATACTCCTCGCGGAACTCGTGAACCCGCCCGACCCGTTTCACGCGGGCAAACAGGAACTCGGTTTTTCATCGGAGCGTTTCGCGCCGTTGGAGGAACTGCCGGCTGAAGTGGAAGAAGCCGAGGTGGCTGTCGGCGCCGGCGCAGGCGGCGGCGGTTTCAGTTACAACTGATTTTTTTGAATCGCGAATGGACGCGAACAAGACGCGTATAAATTCCGCCGGCATTCGCGATTAAAACAATTCCGAATCCATTTTCATTTTTCACCATGAACACAACGAAACCCAAAAAAGTCGCAATCCTCACCGCGGGCGGTCTCGCCCCCTGTCTCAGTTCCGCCGTCGGCGGGCTGATCGAACGCTACACGGAAATCGCGCCCGACATCGAGATCATCGCCTACCGCGGCGGCTACAAGGGCCTGCTCCTCGGCGATTCCTGCAAGGTCGGCGCCGCCGAGCGCGCGTCCGCGCACATCCTGCACCGCCACGGCGGCAGCCCCATCGGCAACTCGCGCGTAAAACTCACCAACGTCGCGGACTGCGTGAAGCGCGGCCTCGTCAAGGAGGGCCAGGACCCGCAAAAAGTCGCCGCCGACCAGCTCATCAAGGACGGCGTCGACGTCCTCCACACCATCGGCGGCGACGACACCAACACCGCCGCCGCCGCGCTCGCCGCGTTCCTCGCGAAAAACAATTACGGCCTCTCCGTCATCGGCCTGCCGAAGACGATTGACAACGATGTCCACCCCATCCGCCAGTCGCTCGGCGCATGGACCGCCGCCGGACAGGGCGCGCGCTATTTCCGCAACGTCGTCGCCGAGCACGGCGCGAATCCGCGCATGTTGATCGTGCACGAAGTCATGGGCCGCAACTGCGGCTGGCTCACCGCCGCCACCGCCCGCGAATACCGCAGGCTCCTCGACCGCGAAGAGTTCGCGCCCGGCCTCGGCCTCACGCGCGCCCGCCTCGAAGTGCATGGCGTCTATATTCCCGAGATGGCCGTCGACATCGCCGCCGAGGCCGCCCGCCTCAAGGCGATCATGGACGTGCAGGACAACGTGAACATTTTCATCTCCGAGGGCGCCGGCGTGGAATCCATCGTCGCCGAGCTGACCGCAAAGGGACAGGAGGTGCCGCGCGACGCGTTTGGCCACGTGAAACTCGACGCCGTGAATCCCGGCAAATGGTTCGGCGAGCAATTTGCCAAAATGGTCGGCGCCGAAAAAACGCTCGTGCAGAAGAGTGGTTATTTTGCCCGTGCGGCGGCGGCGAACGTCGACGACCTGCGTCTCATCAAGAGCTGCACCGACCTCGCCGTCGAATGCGCCATGCGTCGTGAAAGCGGCGTGATTGGCCACGACGAGGACCACGGCGGCGTGCTCCGCGCCATCGAGTTCCCGCGCATCAAGGGTGGCAAGCCGTTTAACATCGACACGCCCTGGTTCACCGAAACCCTCGCCGCCATCAGCCAGCCAAAAGGCGCGCGCGTCGCGGTGAAGCACTAAAAACATCAACCTCCCATTAAAAACATGACTCTCTTAATCATTATTGGTATTCTGGCCGGAATGATCCTTTTGGCCGTGTTCATCATGAAGCATTCGACATCGAACCAAACGCCTCCATTTGATTCCTACCTTGCTGTCGCTAAAGCAATGTCCGCCCTTACGGGCATCAATGCTCGACGTGTCTTTCGACATATCGAAGATTTAAAAATTCACCCGGAGGGCATAGCAACCCAAGAAGCAGTAGCTTGTTGCATAACAGCCATTTTGGCTGTTTCAGCAGCCAAAATGGTGAGGAAAACCGATTATTCAAATAATATTGAAACTGCTAAAGAAATCGAGAAAGCTGTTACTCAACATGCCGCCGAAGCAGAAGCATATGCTGGTAACAATAAAGATGAGGTGCTCCGCATAGTCTGTAATCTTCCAGTGGATGGTGCTGAATCCGATTATTTTAAGAGACATCCCGAAGGACATCCTGCCCTTAAAGGGCTTGAAAATGTGTATTTAGAGATAATGGAAGGGTATGTAAATCCTGACAACAAGAATTCTCTTGTAAAATCATCTTCTTCGGCATTAATTATTCTTATCTCATTACTTGCATATGAAGCAAGTGAAAATAAAAACGATGCAGAATATTTTATTGCACAAGCATTAGGTTCAATTAGTGAGTCTGCTGCTAATAAAGCCAAATCATCCTTTCAAAAACATACTCTTGGTGCAATTGCATCTGCAGCTTGTGTTATTTTTCCCGAGAAAAAGACAGAAGAATTACAAGATGCCTTTGCAAAAACTATGGTTGAAGCATTTCGGAAGAAGCAATAAAGCGAAAGCACACAAGGGCTAGTCCCAATGCTGCTTAATTAGTGGAAAAGCCGCGAGTGAACACGAATTGGACACGAAGAATTCAATCTGTTCAAAATAAGGATATTCAGCAATTTTCATTGGCGTTCATTCGTGTTCATTCGCGGTTAAAAAAACACTATTTAAGCGGTATTGGGGCTAGTCCGAGTATATTATTATTCTCTCAGGGTGGAAAAATAATGTGGGATGGATTGTTTACACGTTTGCCAAACCCGAGGCGGTGCCGCAGGCTTCCATTTATTGGGCCGACGGCGGGCCGCGGGGCAGACACCGGTGTCCACTATCATGGAAACTCGAATACAAGCGCGCGGATGGCCAGTGGGCCGATGTCCATGCGAAATCCGGATATGCCGTTGAAAAAGACACCGTCAATACAGTGGAATTTGAAAAAGTGGAAACCGGCGCCATCCGGCTTTCGGCGCGGTTGTCCGAAAAATATACAACAGGAATTTATGAGTTTGAGGTGAAATGATCTGATATTTCTGACATGAAAAAAATCATCACAAAAATCCTGTCCGCACCTGCCTGTGCGCGGACGTTGACGGCGATTTGTTCAATCGCCGGAATCTTCCTCGCCGCTCCTCCATTGAAGGCGGCGGATTCGCTTGCGGAGGGTTTTCGCAATCCGCCGGAGTCGGCCAGGCCGCTTATCATGTGGCAATGGATGAACGGCATCGTCAGTCGCGAGGGCATCACCGCCGATCTCGAAGGCTATAAAAAAATCGGTCTCGGCGGCGTGCAGAATTTTCAAGTCGGCGGGCCGAACCAGGCGCTAGCCGACGATCCGAGCGTGCAGATCGGCAACGAAAAATGGCGCGACTTGATGCGCTTCGCCATGGACGAATGCGCCCGCCTCGGCCTGAGCTACGGCACGCACAACTGCCCCGGCTGGTCGTCCAGCGGCGCGCCTTATGTGCGGGTGGAGGACTCGATGCAGAAACTTGTTTGGACGGAGACAAAAGTTTCCAGCGCAACCACAGGCGCAACCACAGGCGCAGCCGCAACCACAGTCACCCTCAAACTCGAACAGCCGGACGTCGATCCGCGATGGAATTATTATCGCGACATTGCTGTGCTCGCCGTGCCCGCCGTGCCCGCCGTGCCCGATCACGCGGAGACGCTGACGGAGGTTCCGCCAGAGATTCCGCCGGAGGTTTCGCTGGAAAGCGTCGTGAATCTCACCGCAAATATGAACGCCGCCGGCGAACTCCAGTGGGACGCGCCCGCGGGGAACTGGCTCATTCTGCGTTTCGGTCACACCACGACCGGAATGACCAACGCCGGCACGGCTCCCGCATCGGGCGTCGGATTGGAATGCGATAAATTCAGCCGCGCCGCCGTGGAGCGTTATTGGGCGGGTTATCCGGCCATGTTGCTCGATCTCGCGGGGAAAAACGCCGGCACGACATTTACCCGCATGGAAATCGACAGCTACGAAGCCGGCCCGCAGGACTGGACGCCCGCGATGTTTGAGGAGTTCAAAACGCGTCGCGGTTACGACCTGCTGCCGTGGCTGCCCGCGCTCGCGGGAAAAACCATCGGCGGCAAAAAACTCACGGAGCGTTTCAAGCGCGATTGGAAACAAACCATCGCCGATCTTTTTGCCGACAACTATTACCTCTTCATGGACGAACTGGCGCGCCGCACGCCGGGGATGCAACTGCTCGTCCAGCCCTACGGCGGCCCGGTTCAGACGCCGGCGGTGAGCGGCGGACAGTCGTTGCTCTCCTGCGAATTCTGGGCGCCGCCGGAACCGTTCGGCGGGGACAATGTGCGGCGCACGACATCGGCGGCGCACACTTGGGGCAAGCGTACCGTCCTCGCCGAAGCCTACACCTGCTGGCCGCTTTCCGCGTGGAGCGACGATCCGTATGCGTTGAAGGCGGTGGGCGACAAACAGTTCGCGGCGGGCGTCAACCTGATGATGCTTCACGCCGGCGCGAGCAACCCGTGGCTCAGCGTGAAACCCGGCATGAGCATGGGAAAATGGGGCACGCAATTTGTCGCGGGGCAGACATGGTGGGAGCGCGGCGGCCCGGAGTGGATGAGCTACATCACGCGCTGCCAGTTTTTGCTGCAACAAGGGATTCCCGTTCGCGACGTCTGTTTTCTTGTCGGGGAAAACACCAAGGCGTCCGCGCCGTCCGGTTACGGCGGCGACATGTGCGGCGAGCGCGCGTTTCTCGCGAGAATGTCCGTCGGCGAAGGCGGGCGTCTCGTGATGCCCGACGGCCTGGGTTATCGCGTGCTCGCGTTGCAGGAGAGTGACTCCATGACGCTGCCCGTCGCGCGCAAACTCCGCCAACTCGTGCAAGACGGCGCCATCATCGTGGGGCCGAAACCGCGGCACGCCTCCGGCCTCGATGGGTATCCGGCCTCCGATGCGGAGATCGAAAAAATCGCGCGCGAGGTTTGGGGCGATTGCGACGGATGCACGGTGACGGAGCACAACTTTGGCAAAGGAAAAGTCATCTGGGGCAAACCGCTCGAAGACGTGTTGAACGAAATCCAGCTTCAACCCGACGTGCAGTTGAACGATGCGACCGACATTCGCTGGACGCATCGGTGTGACAATCAGCGCGACAATCAGCTCGATAATCAGCGTGATAATCGGCGCGATAATCAGCGCAACAACGCCGCCGCCGATGCCACCGATGCCAGCGCCGACATTTATTTTGTCTCCAATCAAAACGGCCACTCGCGCACGATAACGGCATCGTTTCGCGTTGCCGGACGCGTGCCGGAACTCTGGCACGCCGACACCGGCGTGATCGAAGACGCGCCGCGCTGGCGGAAAAACAGCACGCGCACGGATGTCACGCTCGACCTCGATCCGAGCGGATCGGTGTTTGTCGTTTTCCGCCACGCCGCCACCACTGCCGCCGCCACCGCCGACGACGGTCCCGGCCTGCAAAAACCACTCGCGCCCGCGCCGCAAGTCCTCGAAATAAAAGGCCCGTGGGAACTCCGTTTCCCGGCAGGGTGGGGCGCGCCGGAAAAAATCACGCTGGGCCAGCTCGCGTCGTGGACAGAAAACGAAAACGCGGGCGTGAAATATTTCTCGGGAAGCGCGACCTACGTCAAAGATATCGAAGTGCCCGCGTGGATGGTCGCGCAGATGCCCGCGCCATTCGGCGGGGCGGATTGCACGGTCACGCTGAATCTCGGTCTCGTCAAAAACATCGCCGAGGTTTTTGTGAATGGCGAACGCTGCGGCGCCACGCTGTGGAAGCCGCCGTTCCGCGCGGACATCACCCGCGCGCTGAAACCCGGCAAAAACCGTCTGGAAATCCGCGTCACGAATCTCTGGCCCAATCGCATGATCGGTGACGAGCTGGAGCCGGACGACGCCGAATGGGGCGAGCCGTTTGTGTATCCATACGCGCCAGGCAAACCTGTCATTGGCCGCCAACTCGCCAAGGTGCCGCAATGGTTGGCCGACGGAAAACCGCGTCCCTCGAAAGGCCGCCACACTTTTGTATCGTGGAAATTTTTCACCAAGGACTCGCCATTGCTGCCCTCGGGGCTTCTCGGCCCGGTTACGCTGGAGAGCATCCCGTCGACCGCGACCACCGCCGTCCGCACCGCCGACGCCGTCCGCACCGTGGATGCCGTCCGCACCGTGGATGCCATCCGCACCGTGGATGCCGCGACGATGCAGCGCGTTTACGACGAGGTGAAGACGCCGCACAAATACGGCGTCGTTATCAAAGGCGAAAACGCGGACGAGTTGGTGGACTGCGTGAGCCTTTTCCGCAACGGCGGGCGCGGCGGGCATTGGTACATGATGTATGTCGCCTCCGTGAAAAATCTCGGCTACCAGACCTACCTCGCGCGCAGCGATGATTTGCTGCACTGGGAAAAACTCGGAAAAATCCTCTCGTTCACCAAACCCGGCGACTGGGACGCATGGCAGGCCGACGGCGGCGTGGCGCTCTGCGATTACACATGGGGCGGCTCCGCGGAGCTGGAAAAACACGACGGCAAATACTGGCTCTCCTACATCGGCGGCGCCCGGCAAGGCTACGAACCCGACCCGCTCTCCATCGGCATCGCGTGGACGGACGACCCGACCGCCGCGAAAGAGTGGAACCGCCTGAAGGAAAACCCCGTGCTCAGCCCGCACCAGCCGGACGCGCGCGCCTTTGAAAAAGTGACACTCTATAAAAGCCAGATTATCCATGACAAAACCAACACCCTCGGCTGGCCCTTCGTGATGTTCTACAACGGCAAAATCAAATCCAGCTACGAGCACATCGGCATGGCCGTGTCCAGGGACATGATACACTGGACGCGCCACGGCAAGGACGCCGTGGTCGCCAACGGGCAGGACAAACAAAACGGCATCACCGGCGACCCGCAAATCGTGCGCATGGGCGACGTGTGGGTGATGTTTTATTTTGGCGCGTTTTGGAAACCCAAGGCGTTCGACACCTTCGCCTGTTCCCACGACCTCGTGAACTGGACCAAGTGGGAAGGCCCGCACCTCGTCGAACCCTCCGAGCCGTTCGACCAAAAATACGCGCACAAGCCGTGGGTCGTGAAATGGAACGGCGTCGTTTATCATTTCTACTGCGCCGTCGGCGACCAGGGCCGCGTGATCGCCCTCGCCACGTCGAAGGACCTCAAGGCGCAGGGCACGCAACAGTAACCAATATTTGGCATGAATATCATTATGACAATAATATAAACAGAAGTTTATATCACAAAAACACCATGAGTCATCATATTATGCATCAATTAATGATTTGCTTGCTGGCGCCCATGGTTCTGGCAAGTGGGTGCGCGATGCCGCAAATGCAAAAACAACGCTCAAAACCGCGCGCTGCGTCATATCCGAAGGATAATAATAGTCTGGCAATCAAACCAGGCTCCATTGGTGGTGCCACCGCGGTCAATCAGGCAGAGTTCAAACCCTTGTTCGAGGCATTGGAAAAGATGGAGCGTTTTAACGCATGCTGCCGGGCCTATACCGTGGAGGAAACATATGAACGGCCGGGTGACGAACCGGTCAGGACAAAGGCCGGCTATGATGCGTCGAAACGGCCTGCCGAAGAAGTGGAATTTATTCTTTTTCGAAACAAACCTCCCACGGAGGAGCAGAAAAAGGCGCTGGCTGAAATGGCGATTTCGTCATACGGGAAGAAGGAAGATTCCGAAACGTGGGTGGATGACCTGAAGAGGGAGATTAAATATGGATCATGCCAGATGGAATCTGATGGAAATATATTAAAATATACATTTATTGGGAAATATCGTTTCAAATATTGGAGATATTGGGTGGCGAGCTTATTTATATATAAATTTTATAAGACTGGAGCGAAAGTCAGGATTGAATATGAGGTCGATGCATTCACGGGCAGTCTTGTCAGCCACACGGAAATTTTTTCCGGTGGCATGAAAGTGCGTGATGTGTATGGCGCCAGACTGAATCTCCGGGAAGTCCGCAGGGGCTTTGTCCATGTGCCGGACAGTGAAATTCCGATTGCCGCCACGGTCCAATTGCGGTTAATGCCACCCGGTAAAATGGCGGACAATGTTGAAACAGCGGAAATAACAAGCATGAAAATTATCAGTGATATTAGAAAAGTAATTTGTTACGATGACAGGCTGCATGTGGATATTGGGGAGGCGAAAGTTGTCGATGCCCAAACAAGATAAAAATCATGAGGAAATCTTTTTATTATTTTCCATTTTTCCGCCTTCGTTGCATATCCCTGCTGTTTGGTGTTTTTGATGTTTTGGGATTGATAATCGTCGCGATGCGCGCGGCCACGCCGGCGTTTACCATTGAGGCGGACAAGCCGGCTCATGATGTCGGCCCGCTATTTTTCGGTTTGATAACCGAGGAAATAAATCATTCCTTCGACGGCGCCATTTGCGCGGAGTTGATTCAGAATCGCATTTTCAAGGATGACCCGGCGGCTCCGGCGCATTGGTCGGCTGTGCGGCATGGATAAGCCGAAGGGGTCAAACCGAAGGGGTCAGGCAACACGACCGGCACCATCGGAACCCAATATAAAAATCACCGTATCCCGGAGGGATACGGTTTTCCGACAAACCAATTTCCGGTGGTGTCGCTCGTGCGGAGCACTCGCTCAACCACCGGCTTATTTCTGGCAACCCTCCGTCTTGTTTCAGCGCCACCGCTCAAAAGTAGCGCGGGCTGCCAAGCCTGCCGACGAGGCGGAGTTTCGCCCTGTTTGAAAAAACAAACACCCGGCGGCATGCGGCAGGCAAAGCAGGCTTGGCAGCCTGCACTACGTACAAAATTCCGCCGGTCGCGTAACATCAGTTAATAATCACTTCATCTCCGGCCGCGGCTTCGCCGCGCCGTACCATCGGCGACCTGCATTGGTTTTTTTCAAAATATATCCCGCGCGGTCACAATTTCAGGACGAGCTGGATGCCGAGGAAGGTTTCCTTGTCGATCTCGCCGGCGCCTTTCAGCGTATTGTTGTAATTGGTATAACCAAACTCACCGCGAAAATCGACGTTCCTGGCGATGGCGTGGTTGAAGGCCATTGATAATTTATTAAAGAGCACAACCGTGCCTCCTTTACAAACAGGGCTTCCGTCGTCATAATATTGCTGATTTTTATAAATACCGACTTTTTTGTGCCCGGCGCTGAAGCGGAAACTGAGCGTGTTTTTGGCGCCGACCTTCTGGCGCACCGTGACAAGGCCGAACCAGGTGTTGGTGCGGTTGTTAATGAGCGCGTTGCCCGCATTATCAAAGACCAGTGGCTCGATGGTTTTTACGCATGCCTCGGCGCCAATCGTGGTCTTGGTGCGCGGAATAAAATATTCGGCATAAATGTCCGCCACCCACGTGTCGGTATTATCATTTTCGCGATTCCGCTCGCGGCCAATCGTCAGCGCGCCGGACAGATTGCGGCCCTTGTATCCGGCACGGGCCTCCAGTCCGTAGCCGTTGCCGATATCGCCGTCGCCGCCGTAGGGATCGTCTTCGGTCGGATATACGGAATCGAGAATCGCGATGCCGTAGCTGTATTTGCCCTTGGTCGCCTCGTATTTCACGCCCTCGTGATAAGTGGGAATGATGGAAAGGCGCCCGTCCGCGCCGGCTGTGATGAAATTCTGCGCGGGAATATGGAACGCCTCATAGCCGACCCAGCTCTGAAAACGGCCAAATGTAATCTTCGCGCCTTTGCGCATCTCGTAGGTGACATTGGCATCGAGCAAACAGGGATCGTCGCTCGCATTGCCTCCGGCGTCCGGCACGTAAATGCTGAACTTGGCGGAAACGGGTTTATAATCGAAAGCGAGACCGAGATTGGCGGCGTCGAGCGCGCCCGTGATGTCCGAGCTGTTCGGCTCGCCATGCCGGCCTTGCTGCCAGACTTGGCGCACGGAGCCGGCGACGTAACCGTAAAGACTGATTTTGTCTTCATGAATGGCAATGTCCGCCCGTGCCTGGACGAACGCGAGAGGGGCGAAGAGCGCAAGCAGCGCCAGTTTTAATGTGTGTGTCTGCCTCATATAATGTCAGGTTTTGCGTGGTTTTGTGGTTTGTGGAAATAATGAACAAGAGCGGAGCATTATTGCTCCCGTTTGCCGGCGCCCGCTGTTTTATAGGCGTCCAAATTGCGTGTGATGGCAAATAATGCATCCATCGGCATCAGCTCTTGGCCGGGCATCGTCCCGATGGCTTAAAAATTGCCTTTGATGCCAATGGTAATGTTGGCGCCGTATTGATCATGCATATACAGGTATTCGGGACTGTATTTGTACCACGCCTGCGGTTCGTTGGTCAGATTGCGCACGGAGGAAAACAAGGTGAAGTATCTTGAGAAACGGTATGAAACATCAAAATCAAACATAAGGCGCGCATATCTGTAATAGTCATTGCCACTGTCAGTAAACATGCGATCCGCCCATGTGCCTTTTACATTAACCTTGAATCCCCTGTGGTTGTACGTGACTCCAAAACCCGCTGTTTTTGGCGCTGTTTTGAAAGTTTTATGCCAGCTCGGGATGACATAGGTGTAGTTGGCGGAAATTGAAACGGGTTTGAAAAAGGGCAACTGTTGCCGGTATTCCACCTCTATTGTTTGTATATTCCTTGCCGATGCCTCATCGTCCGTATAACTCCTGATGTCATAATCCTCGCGCAGCTCATCAATCGTATCTTCGCCGTAGATTTCCTTGAGCTGTATGTCCGCCCGGCTTCCCGGCTCTATGGTGGTTTCATCATATGATATTCCCGTCCAGTGCCGGTGCGTGTAACCGACACTGAACGTGCCCGCGGGTTCAAAATAGTATTCCACCCTGCCGACAAAAGCCTTGAAGTGATCCGCTTTCAGATATGGATTCGGGAGCCGCACCCACATCTCATCGTTGTTGACCCTCCACGTGCCGGCGATTTTATCCACATCAACCCGGCCATATGTTTCATTATAGCCGACGAGTGTTTGAAGATTGGGAGACAGCTTGTATTTCATGCTTATGCTTGGCAGCCAGAAGGCATAGTCATTTGTCTTGTTTGTGCGCTCGCCATTGCGATATTCAGCCCGCACATAGTCGGGATTCTCCGAGGATGCGTCACTCCATCCCATTGTCCGCAGATTTATCTTTGTCAGGGGCATCACCATGTTTGTTTCCTGGGCGGTGCTTTCATAACGCAAGCCGGCCTGGATATCAATGCGCGGATGCGGCCTGAAAAATCCCATGATATAGCCGGCGTATATGGTTTCCATCAGGTCTTTTTTGGCCCCGAGTTCACGTCTCAGGGCATTGCCCGTTGTCACGACTTCAAACTCTTCCGGATTGCTCGTGAAACGTCTGTACATGGCGGTGCGGCTGGCATAGGGCATGTTGAGATCGTAGAGGTTGCCGCCTTTGTCAGCGTCGAAGTGGAACGGGGACAGATATGCGGAACTGAGCCTGTTTGCCGCCGCGGCGTCCGCGTCCGCGAATTTCCATGTGTCAGTAATGCTGGCTCCCGTGGAAGTGGTGGCATCCCAGACGTTCCATTTGGTATGTTTTACCTTTGCCCCGGTTTTAAACCAAAGTGTCCTGGACGTGGGCGCGGTCCATCTCAGGTTGGCATTGCCCTCCATTTTGTCCTGCGAACTGTGCTTCTCCTGGGATTGAATCCAACCGGCTGTATTATTATTGGTCCAGGCGGAAAAATCCGTCATTTTGTTGGTTCCCGCCGCGTTGACGTTTGTCTGTGTGATCGTCCACTCGGTGCTTCTGGAGTCGGGACGATCCCCGACCCAGGCTATGCTTGGCGCGCGAAATACAATATGCCTGACATACGGCGCGTCATCCGTCATGCATTCATACTTGTTGGTCGAGTGTGAATAGGCTCCCATTGCATCAAGGACAAAACGCCCGAACTTTGATTCAAAATTTGCTATGACGGAATTTACATCCCCTGACTTTGTGAAGCTCTGTCCGGTTGCATTGACATATCCGCTGCTGCTGGAAGTGACATGAGTGACCGAACTGTTTGAAGCGCTTTGACCGCTGGTGCGAAACTCCAGATTGCGATTATGAGTGTCGGCGGCGAGCGTTGAAAACGTATAGCCCAGGGAAACCTTTGAAAAGGGGCTGATCTTATAATCGGCTTTCAGCCCCCAGGATTCCCGGTTTGTAAGCACCGGGCCATCCTTGTATGTGATCCGGCTTACATACGGGTTTGTTGGAATTGCTGGAGAGTCCCCGTCCAAATTGTCGCCCGGAAGGTCGGAATATGTGTTGGTCAGACGGTTTTGCGACTTGAATGAACCACCCCGGCTGTAATTGGCCGAAATACCGATCCGGTTTCCGAGAAATGGTTCGGAGTATTCCAGCATGAAGCCGGGCTGCGCCTTGCGTTGATACTCATCGCGCGGGCCGACCGAGCGACTGTAACCGGGCCAATAGGAATTGGCGGTCACATATAATTGGTAACTGACAAAGCGTCCTTTGCGATCAAAGGCGCTTTTGATTTTAAGGTTTACGTTGCCCGCGGGCGCGTCGCCGTCCATGTCGGCGCTGTTGGTTTTGTTCACCTCGATGGTTTCTATGCTGTTGATGGAAACCTGCTCAAAGGAAAAGCTGCGGCTGTCGGAGCCAAAATTGGACGAACCCGCGCTTGCAAGACCGGCGCCATCCATCGTCACCGATGCATATTTTGCATCCATGCCGCCGATGCTCAGGTAGCGTGTCTCGGATTCAACGTATTCCATCGCCAGACCGGGAAGATATTTTAGGAATTCGCCAACATTTCCTTCCGCAATGTCACCAAAGGTGTCGGTTGCCAGGACATTGGTGAAATTCATGCTGTTTTTCTGGGATTGAAGCGCCTTCGCATTGCCTTCGCGTTCACCCGAAACGGTGAATCTTTCAAGAATAAGGACGTTATCGCCAGCGGTTGTAATATCGGTCATGTCAAAATCCACATTCACCCGTTCGCCGGCGATCACTTCGACGGTCTTGGTCTGTGTCGCGAGGCCCATGTAGCGCACTTCGATTTTGGCGGCGCCCGCCGGCACTCCGGCAATGACAAAGAAGCCGCCTTCCTCGGTCAGCACCATGCGGTCGGTGCCGGCAAGATAAACCTCGGCATTGCGCATATATTCGTTCAGGGCCACGTTTAGCACGCGGCCCGTCACGGTTCCATTCACGGCCTGCGCATTGGCAATCGCGGCACAGGCAGGCATCAGGATGCAGGCAAGCATCCATTTGATATTCGATTTGATGGTGGAGGGGTTGATGGTCATGGTTTATAAATAATTTTGCTGTTGCGTGGAGCCTGGCGTTGCCGGGTGCTACCAGCGGTAGTTTGCGCCTCCGGTGAATGTATAACCGTTGCAGTCATCCCCGCCCGTCCATGAGGCTGTGAAGTATACGGTCAGGCTGTTGTTCCAGCGAGCGGCAAGGCCGCCCGAGTAAGAGTAAAACGCCGCGGACAATGAATTATCCATGGTAAATTGCCCGACTTTTATATCAGCTTTTTGGTTGAATGCCCTGCCGCCGGAGACGCTTCCCCAAGGGCGAAGCGTCAGTTTATCCGAAAGGGAGAGATTCGCGCCAGCCCTTAGCCCGCCCATGGCGCGAAAGCCGCTGTATCCATCGAAACTGTAATCCCGTCCGTTGGATTCGAAGCTGTTTGCATACGCCGGGTTTGAAATGCCGCCGAAACTGGAATTTTGATAATCAAGGCGGGCAAAAGGCTCCCACTGGCCGCCCTTGGGCGGATGCAGTATATATCCGATTTCAATGGAAGCCCCCAAACGGTTTCCTTTCACCGTGCCATTGGAATCAAGCGGCGACTGGGTGGTTGCCTTGAAACTCGCGTCAGGACTGTAGTATATCAAGGTGTCCGCATAAAGTCGTCCGAGCCGGGCCTCCGCATAGGCGCTTATGGTATGCGTGTCGGCTTCAACCCTGGCCGCGGGACCGCCGCTCGACGTAAGCGCACTCATTCTGGAAAAATCCGCATTGCCCGAGACATAGGCGTAACTGGCGCCGGCCAGGAGACTGATGCCGGAATCCGAACCTCCGTTGCATATCGCGGTTTCCGCGCCAAGTTGAATCAAATTCGTCTTGAGATGCACATCCGGGTACAGCTCGTTCTTCAGGCGCGTGTCGCCGTATGAATAATTGCTCCAGATCACGGCGCCTTTTTCTATTTTTTCGTGACGTGCATTAATGCGTTGATACAGGGAGTCCACGCCGGCTCTTCCAATGAACTCCGACAGCGCCGGCGCGACGCCAATGACCGGCATGTTGAAAGCTGCCGGCATGACATTGAGATTGCGCAAATAATAATTACCGTCGCGCCCCTTGAGCATCATCAAATCAAACGTGTGAGTCTCATCACCGGATGTGTATTGCCGCTGAAAGGCCTCGCCAACATCATGGCCGTTGATGTCCACGTCCATATTGCTTTCGCCCAGGATCGTGATGAAGCGCATGTCACGACGCGGGGCGGGCACGTTCACATTGGTGCCACCCACATACACGGTGCCACTGAAGTTCACACTGGTTTTTCCCGTTGCATTTCCGGTTATCGTCAATGAATCCGAGCCGGCCAGACCGGTCTGGTTAAACAACGCGCCGGACGCCTCGTCATCGAAGGCTCTGTAAAGCAAATTTATGACGCTGTTTGGCTGACCAACATAGTTTCCGATTATCGTCATGGCAGCCGGGGATGCTGATGTATTATTGGAGCCAACCGTGCCGCTGTTTCTCAGGACATCAACGGTCACACTGTCCGCCAGCAGCAGTGTCGCTTGCGGTTCAATATTGAGCATGCCGGCAATCGTCAGGTGTCCGCCATCCACGCTCACGCCGCCTTCTTCGATGGACATGCCGGAGGCTTGCATGGAATTGCCATTTTGCAGCGCAAGCATTCCGGCGCCGCTCTTTATAATGTCTCCCGCGCCGCTGACCGTGCCCACAAATCCGGCGGATGTTGCCTGGTTGAACACCAGCCTGCCGTCATTGGCAATATGGTTGTTACTGAGATTAAAGGCTGTTCCGACAACAGTGCCGTTGTTTATCCTGAACGTCGGCCCGCCGCCTGATCCTGTAAACACATTGCTGACATTCAGGAAGGTGACCGTTCCCGAACCATCCATTACAAACATGCCGCTGGCGCCCTCCAGCGTGCTGCCTTTTGTGCTGTCAACTCCCGTGATTTGTCCGCCGGTGAATGTATAGTTGCCAGTGCCGGTCACTGTCATGCCGCCCACGGTTACGCCGGCGGAATGTATATCAATGGCGCGGTTGCTTTCATTCGCGGCATCCGTGACACCGTCAAAGAGCACCGCGTCCCCGCCCATGAATTCAAGGCTTGCCACACTGTCGGAGAACCAGTTCTCGACCTTTGACGCCCACCTGTTGCCCATCGAGCCGCTCCACGTCATCAGATAATTACGTGTAATCACATCAACATATATCTGCCCCGTGTAATAGGTGTCTGTTCCCGATGTGCCCGTGAGGCTGGTTCCGGACACAATCGTTTCGCCGCTTTCCGGGTCCACCACGGCCAGCACATCGATTGTGCCACTCGCGACGGCCTGTCCAAATGCAATTCTGGCAGTCGATCTGCCACCCTCCAAAGCATTGCCGTTATTGGTAATGAGTATGGAGCCGGAATTATAAAGATTCGCCACCATGACGTCCGCGAATCCGCTGTGGGTGCCCGTGGGCGACATGCTTCCCGTGCTCTCATCCTGCGCATACGTGATGCTGGAAATCGCAAATGTCTCTTCATGCAAGCCCGTGACCGTGGCAATATGATATGTCCCCGATGTCAGGTTGCTGAAATTAAAATCAAATGTGGTCTCACCATTCAGTTCCAACGTATCCGTAATCAAATGGTTTGTCCTTGTCGCATTGTTGGCATCAAAGCCGCCGAAGCTGATCGTGGCGTCATCGAGGGAAGCCGTGCCGGTTATCATAAGTGTTTGCGCACCCAGCGCGCCTGCATTGCCCAGGCTGAGCATTGCCCCGGCGCTGGCTGTCAGATTCCCTGAAAGCACACCGCCGCCGCCAAAGATTGAGCCTGCGTTATGTGTCTCCACGCTTCCTCCCAATTTTGAATTTTCCCCCAAAAATACGGATCCGGCATCAATGACAAGCGTGCCTTTGAAAGCGGAACTGTCGGAATTGAGTTTTAATGAGCCGGCGCCCCTTTTATATATGCTCGCGGACGCATCCTCGCTGGCGAGCGAATCCATGGTTGTGATATTCGCGTCTGTGCGCATGTCATAATCGGCCGATTGCCCATAAGAAATAATGGTATCGGACCCGCTTGCCGTAATATTGGCCGTCGCCCCGGCTGCCAGATACATGGCGCCGCCCAAGGCGGCCTGATTGCCGGTTAAATTAACGGCGCCTTCGGCAACAATGTTCAGCGTCGCGCCGGTATCGACAAAAAACACGCCGCCATTGCCAGTGCTTTCAATATTATCCTTTATGGTGAGACTGGCGGCTCCCCCCATGATTGCGAGTGTCGCGACATTGCCCGCGTCAATGGCAAGCCGCTGGCTGCCGGTATCGCCGGAGAGCACAGTGTCACCAACAACGGCAAGGGTGGAATTGTCGGACGCTGCGCCAATGATCTGTACTTTCGACAACGCGGCGCCAAGTTGCGCGGCAGTGCCAAAAGCGAGCGTGCCGCTTTCGATGCGGATGCCGGCAAATTCGTTGGACGAACCGGCGCCAGTGGCGTTGGCGAGGGTGACAAGTGTATTGGCTCCCGTTTTGACCAGCAATCCATCGGCGCCAGAGTTGCTGCCATTCCAGAAATCACCCTTGATGGTAATGCCGCCATCGCCGGTGAAAGTATAATTTCCCGAGGCATTGATGCGCGAGACACCTGTATTTTCAGCAACCGTCACATCTCCATTTCTGTCGGCGCTAAAATTCACAATATCGCCAAGGATGTATTTCTTTCCCGTGACACCTGAAATCGACCAGTTTGCATCCCCAAGGGTCCAGTTTGCGCCACTGCCGCCAGTCCATGATACAGTGTCATTGGATGCCGTATAGGTGAGAAGCAAGTTATTGCCGGAACCGTCAAGTGAAGCACTGTAGGCAAGGCGGTCGCCACCCTGGATTTGCGCACCCTTGAAAGTGAGCGTGGTTGATGCAGGATCATAACCGGTGATACCCGCAGCCGTGCTGACAAGAGTGCGCGCGCCGCTTCCGCCAACCGAACTCAAATCAATGGTCAGTGATGTGTTTGAAAAATTCGCCTTGTTAAGGACCAGCCTGTCGGCTCCGCCCGAGAAAAGGCCGGCGGCAAGGGTTGCGTCGCTGAAAGTAGCATTCAGCGCGGGACTTGTGATTGTATCAATCAACGTGAGCGTCTGGGCCGATGTGTGCCCAATGTCGCCGATGCTGATTGCCTTGATATTATTAATCGCCCCTGTGCCCGCGCTCAGGGTGCCGCTGCCGGCAATCGTCAGTCCCGTGCCGAATGTAACCGCGGAGGAGTTCATCACCAGATTTCCACCTTCAAGAACGCGAATAATGGCATCATTGTTAATTTGTATTGTTTCTGCGTTTATCGTTGCATTTCCCTCCAGCGTTGCACCTCCGTTGAGTGTGAATTTTGTGCCGGCGGCCTGCGACATTGTTCCGTTGTACCCATAGTTCATGCCTCCGCGCAAACTCAGCGTGCCGGCGGATACCGTTGTCACGGCGTTTATGGAAACCAAGGCCCCGTCAAATACAACCATTCCGCCGCCCGTTTTGTTTATCGTTACATTTTTGTACGAGTCCCGCGTTATTGTCATGGCCGTGGTCGTGTCGCTGAACCACGCTGATTGTGATATGCCGCCGTCAAAATAAATCGTGTTGCCTCCGCCTGCATTCAAATTGAGCGTGCCCGCCATCGTAGGCGCCGTGCCACTGGTATAAAAGTTAATGTCATTCTTGCGCCCGGATGCGGAACTCCATGTCATATAGCCGCCTGCCGCCGGATTTTCCCTGTCCAGCACCTTGTCATAATCAACACCGTCATAATCAATCATGACTTGCTCCCTGTTGCCCTTGAACACGATGTCGCCGCTTGTGGCGGAGAGTGTTATCACGCTCCGGTTGCCTGTTGCGCTGCCAATCCAAATCGCGCCGCCATAGCCGCCGGCCGCGTTGTTGATAAATTGCGCGCCGCGCGTCACTGCCATGCCAGTGCCGGAGGTGTTTATGAGCACGGACAGCGCGCCGCCATTCTGGCCGGCAAGATTGTCTTCAAAAATGCCTTCTTCATTTATTTGCAGGCTTACCGAGCGCGCTGTGCCGGCCGTGGTTGTGTTGCCGCTGGCTATGTTGATCGCACCGCCACTGCCACCGGCCTGGTTTCCGATAAACACATATTTTTGGTCAATGTAGATTGCGTTCGATGACAATGCGCCCCCGTTGCCTTGATACGAATACGACGTGTCCGTATCACTCTCCTTGTAACGCGTGAGCGCCATGTTACCCGCGGCATGCAGCACCTTGCGTCCGGAGTCCGCGGATGTGAACCAGATTGCCCCGGTGGCGTTGATCGCACCGCCCAGGGGATTGCTGTATGTTCCCGACACCTCGCCCTGAAACAGTCCTGCCACGTTATGGTTGAGCACTGTGTCCCCGTAAAAGGTCACTGCCGGGGCGCCGACCCCGGACCCGGCGCGGATTGCGCCACCATCGCCGTGCGCCCTGTTGCGTTCCATCTGTGTGGCACCCCTGAAAGTCGCTGTCACATTGTTGGTCAATTGTATGGCGCCGCCCGTTGCCGTGTTGCCGGAAACGCCAAGTGTGGTTCCGGTCGGTTTCAAGGAATCATATTGGGGTGATTCCCCCGCCTGCCCTTGATAGGAGACGGTTTCAAACATAATATCATCCATGCCCGCCCTGTTGTCCAGGAAAGTGGCATTCCCGTTAAACGCCAGGTTCGCCGTGCTGTTCATGTGGATGGCTCCGCCGTTCGCCGTGGCAATGTTGCCGATAAAGATGGCCTCATTATTAAATGTCAGGCTGTTCGGGCTGCCTGCGCCATTGTATCCGATCGCGCCGCCCGAACCTGTGGTGTTGCTGCCAAGGCCCGCCATATTGTTTACAAATATGGCCCTTCCGTTGAACGTAAGGCTTGAACCTCCACCGCCTCCAAACATAAAGACGGCGCCACCCAGCGCGCTTGCCATGTTATCAACAAAAATAGCATCGGAATCAAAAGTATACCTGGTGTTGGTTGAGCCGTACAAACCTCCCCCGCGCCCCGTGCCGGTTTCCGTTCGGAACCGCAGCAAACCCGCCTCCTGGGACCCCGGGGGCCTGAGTTCATTGTCCGGCTGGAACCCCGCTTTGTTACCCATGAAGATGACCTTGCCCTTGAACGTCAGGTCAAATGCCGTTGAAGCGTAAACGGCGCCGCCATTATTGCTCGCGGCATTATCCAGAAAAATCATGTCCCCATAAATGGTGACCTTTCTGGTGCTGGCGCCTCCTGTCAATGAGACTGATCCGCCTTGGTTCGCCGACATGTAGCCGCCCTTGAATACGAGATGCTCCAGCGTGACCTCCTGGTCGTTCTGGCTCAGGCTCAGGTATAAATGCCTGTTTGCACCCGTGGTTTCCAAAACAGTCCATTCCATGTCCGCGGCGTCATCTTTCAGCGCCCCGTTCGAATCCAGGGCGCCCGAGGACAGGAGTTGAAATTTGGCCGCGCTGGATGCATTCATGGCCGAACCGCCGCCGCTCATTCTCATGGGGTCCGAGGTGGTGCTTATATTAATATCATTGAACAAATATCCCGGCATGTCAGGCATGCCTTTGTACGGATTGAGCATGTAATACACCGGCGTGCTGGCATTACCCTGAATGACATAGCTGCGATCCTGATCAAAATAACGCGGGAATAGCTGACTTGTTGTTCCCGACTGTCCGGCCTCGAAAATAAGCACATCTCCATTGGCGATGCTTGAGGAGCCTATCGATATGGTATTGGTGCCGCTGAAAAGCGTGCCGCTGTACACCGTCCCCATGTAGTCGTACGTGTCAGCCGCCGTCGTGAGCGGAAACAAACTCACGGCCATTGCGATGACGCCGGCCAGCGTGGTTGTCTTTCTTTTATTCAAGCGAATCAATATGGATGTGATGGCAGTGTGCATTTCTTGAAAATGTTTTTACGGTTTGGTGTATTTACAAAGACTCTATTATGCATGTGAACAGAAGCAGTGCCTTGGTAAGTAGTTTGAAATTTGAGGAGGGTGAGTGTTCGGTTGGTATAATACATTGAAGATGGTCACATGATCGTAAAATTTCAAGCAATTTAATCAGACAGTCCTGAAAAATTTATAACCTGTTTATATAAGGTACGTTACTAAATAAATAAGAGCGTGTTTTTCACGGAAAATAGGTAAAAAAATTCTAAAATATGAGAATGCGATATAATCCAAAACAAAAGAAACGCAAAAAAGAGAAGGAGAAGGGAGCGACAGGATTGCGCAGCCCGCAAAGGAAACATGACGCGGAAAAGAAAGACCGCTGCAATCAGGCAAACCTCTCTGCCGGAGATGGCAGACAGGGTAGAAGTGCGAAGCGGGCAACCCTGAAGAATCTGATGCGGGAATGCCGCACGCCGGTATTTGCGAGGTGTACCCGTGCAACCGGGTGTCCTGCTTCGACGCGGGTTTATTATTATTTTGCATCCATTTGATATGCTTTGGCTTGCATTTCGTTCAAATGTTCTCTGGCACCCTTCAGGTCCGGCTTGATACGAAGAGCCTCCAACTCTTGCTCGATTGCTTCTTGCAAACGCCCGTTTTGCTCCAATGCCACGGCATAGTTGTATCGTACGGGGGCCAGACCGGGATTCAAGCGGACCGCCGCCTCCAGCGGAGCAAGCGCATCTTCCACGTGCCCCAATTGCAGCAAAATCGTGCCTAGATTTTGCCAGGCCCCCGCATGGGCGGGATCACAGCGCACTGCCTCCCGGAATTGAATCGTGCATTCCTCATAGCGGCCTTGCAGTGCCAGGGCATTGCCATAATTATAATGCGCGGCGGATGAATCAAACGCCACTTCCAATAAGGCAGTGTAAAGCTTTTCAATGTCGGAATATCGTTTTGCCTTCATCCAGTTGGATGCAACGTCATTCACGTCCGATATTAACTTTTCATCCAGCCGCACGGCTTCACGATAATGCCACACGGCTTCGTCAAGACGATCAACGCCAAGCAAGGCTTCCGCCAAGTTTTTATGGGCCTCCGGCAGATCGTCAAGCAGGGTTAGTTCCGCTTCAAAATACGGTATGGCCTCCGGAATGCGTCCAAGAACAACAAGGAGCCGCGCCACATTATCAAGCGCATCGACATTGCGCGGAGCGTATCCGGCGGCTTTCTTGTAATAATCCAGCGCCGTGTCCAAATTCCCCTCAAGCGCGAACAGATTGCCCCAATTATTAAACGCATCCGCCTGTTTCGGATTTATTTCCAACGCTTTTTCATAGTATCCGACCGCCTCGGCCCGGCGTTGTTGCGCGACACAAATATTGCCCATGTTCACAAGGGTGGGCGCACTGTGGGAATTTATCTTCAATGCCGCCTCACCCGCCAGCCAGGCCCTGTCGAATCTTCCCAGTTTATAAAAGGCAAAACAAACATTGTTATAAACAACATCGGCGCTGGAACATCCGGCTTTCAAGGCTTCCCTGTAATACTCGTTGGCTTTTTCGTAATCCCCCATGCTGGCATAGGCATAACCCACATTATTGAAGGCATCGCCGTTTTTGGGATTAATCGCGGCGCCCTTCAGGCAATACTCCATCCCCTCTTTCAGACGGCTCCATAATATCAGCTCATAGCCGTAATTGCTGTTCGCCCTGGAACTTCCGGGATGTTTTGTAACGACATCCTTCCATAATGTCATTGTATCTCCATAAACATAATTGCGCTGCACGGTCAGCAGGATCAGAACCATTATCAACGGCCCGCCCGCCCAAAAAACACGCCGTCCGAATTTGACATATGCACACACAACAAGCAGCGAGACGAGCGCCGCCAGCGGCAAATACATGCGATGCTCCGCCGCAATCTGCGTGACCACGGGAATGACACTTGTCGTAGGCGCCAGAATCGCAAAAAACAACATACCCGCCCAGCCGATCCTGGGCGCGCGCCAAAATGCGACAACCGCGGCCAAAACCAAGGCGGCCACAATGAGCGCCTGGGGCCACACCTTGAAAAAATCAGAAATTATATCGATGCCATAATCAAAAATAAGCGCGCCGGGCCAGAAAGCCTGCCATAGATACCGGACCAGCGCCCAGCATTGGGTGAAGCCATAAGCCCACCATGACACCTCTCCCGTAAAACCAACCGTATCCCCGCGGCGGCTGGTGCCAAGCATCAGCGCAATCAGCAAAATCCACGTCAGGGCAAAGGCGCCATGATAAAACTTCCGCCGTTGCCACGCTTTTTTGAACGATCCCGCCACAAACGCACGATCATAGAAAAACAACATTACCGGGGCTGACACCATTACCTCCTTGCTCGCCATGCCGGCCATGCACGCGAGCCAGGATGCGATCATCCAGTTGCGCGCCGGTTTTTTATCATTATCAACTTCGTTCGCGCAGTTTCCGACACTTCGTATAAAACAATAGAGTGTCAGCAAATACCACAACGCCATGAATGATTCCGCCCGCTGGACAATATAGGTCACTGACTCCGTGTTCATCGGATGCGCAACCCAGATGGCGGCGACCAGCCACGCAACCCAAAGCGCGCCCCTGTCATCAAACCATCGCCGCATGCATGGCAGCAAAAGCGTGCGCCTCACCACGCCAAGCAACGCCAGCCCCGCAAGCATGTGGATGAGCACATTGACCACGTGATAACTCCACACATCCAGCTTGCTTATGGCATAGTTAATCCTGAACGTCGCATTGAGCAACGGACGCCCGCTCACCGTCTCGCCGTTGGCATTTGGAGGCGAAAACATCGTGCTCCATTGGCGGATGCTCATATTGTCCTCAATCGAGCTGGAGTCATCGAAGTGGAATGACGCAGTGTAGCAATTACAGTATGCCACCAGCACGACGGCGATTAGCAGCGTAATCGCAAGCACACGCTGCCGGAGCGGCGTCGTGCTTGCGTCAGTGTAGGAGGAAGGGGTATGGAAAACAGATATCATATTTTTTGCGAAAACTGAGCCGGCACGCGCCCATGTCAAACCTCAAGTAACATTTTTTGCCCACATAGTTTTGCAACAACCATATTGCTTCGCAACGGTCGGCATACCCCGTGGGAGCATTTTTTGCGGCAGACTTCGGGGTTCTTCGACATTTTCAATGTAAGGAAGCCGTGAACGGTTTTTCATTTGGCTGTCATAAGAAAAACTGTTCACGGCGGATGCAATCACTTCGTGGGAGAGTCCCGGAGGGACTCAATATGTTCACGAGCGAAGCGAAGTTGCCTGCCATAACCGTGGGTGGAGGCGCATCGCGCCGGAACCCACGTGTTTTTATACAACGGGCGCCGCATTGCAGCCTTATATTGAGGAAACCTTGGATGAAATCGGATATATAATCGGCGACGCCACTGCAAAGTGGGGGGGCGCAACTCGCAAAGGACGGACACCCGGAGCCGTTCAAACTTACCTATCTGATGTTACGCGGCACGTAGGGCCTGACCTTGTGTCAGGCCGCGCACGCATGGGAGGCCACACTGGTAATTCGCGGCCTGACACAAGGTCAGGCCCTACAAAATCTGCCGGCCGCGTA
>JAISGL010000087.1 GCA_031263125.1 Opitutaceae bacterium
CGAGGTAGGTGGTAAACGCGTCGGAGGTCCTCATGGCGCCGATCATACACCCAATCATCGAAAAGGCTGCGCGCAATCCGCGCGCCTCTTGTTTGCGGCACCAATCCGCAAAAAAGCCGATGCTACTAACCTTAAGCATTGATTTTTTTGCGTACGATTTCCCTATGACGCAATTCGCCTAAACCAACAATCCAATTGCCATAAAAAACTCTACGAGGTTTGGCGAATGGCCTGACAAAAAGGCGTTGTGTGCTTTCGGTTATAAACAGAGTGCCTATAGGCGCTGCGATCTCTCTGCCTGCAAAATTATATTTTGCCAGAAACCAGTTCGCGGCGCTTATAAGCGCCCGGAAGATTACCGTATGCGAGGAGGCTTTTTTGTCAGGCCACTCGCCAAACCTCGTAGAGTGTTTTTTGTGGCAATTGGTTTGTTGGTTTGAGCCTGTTCCTTTGGTTGCGGCGGAGCCGCGCTGGGTAACATCAGTTATATATTAAAAATCCCGGAGGTCGTCGAAGAGGGCGGTGAGGGCGGGGATGTTTATATTGGCGGCGGGGTGGCGGCGGGCGGCTTCGATGAGGAAATTTTCGACGACTTCGCAGATGGTTTCGCGTTCCTCGGTTTCGATCCAGGCGGTGCGTTTGTCCCAGGCGTTGAAGGTGGCGGTCCATTCGCGGACGAGTGCTTCGAGATACGCGGGGAGCATGACGGGGGCGTCGTGTGCATCGAGGCGGGCGCGGAGGGCGGCATGGGTTTTTTTATAAAGGGCGGCGGCACGGCGGGCGTTGGCGGGGGTGACGAACTCGGAGCCGTCCCAGGCGCGAAAGGGGTTGTCGAGATTTTCGGCGAGCCATCCGGGGGCGCGGGGTTTGCGGACTTCGAGGTCGAGGTTCGCGGTTTTTTTGAGCGGGGCATAGACTTTTTTGACGTGCGCGGCGACATCGGCGGGAATGCTTTCGAGTGAGAGGCTGGCGAGATGCGGGTGTGTGCCGGGCGGCGGGATGTCGGCAGGCGTGAAGCCGAAGAGGTCGTCGAGGCAGAGGCTGCGGATGCGGGGGAGGCGCGCGATGGCGGAGAGGTTTTGGAGGGCGCCGGGTTTTCCGGCGAGGCTGAGGACTTCGAGCGCGGGGTGGCGGGCGACGATGGTGGCGAGGTCGAGGCAGTCGATGCCGGCGATGCGAAGGGTGGCAAGTTTTGGGAGGCCGGGGTCGGCGTGGCCGGCGCCGGCGATGGCGGGCGGGGTTTCGAGGTGGAGTTGCGAGCCGCCGTCGTGCGCGTGGATGCGGATGCGCGGGTGGAGCGTGCCGGTGAGTTTGAGGGTGCGGAGGGCTTTGTGGAGGTGGAGGGTTTCGAGACCGGTGGCGTCGAGTTCGATTTCCTCGATGTGGGGGATGTCGCGAAAATCAAGTTCGCACCGGCCGTGTTCGCGCCAGATGAGGCGGTAGAGGAGGTCGTGCGTGCGGAGGTAGGCGATGAGGTCGGGGCGCGGGCCGCGGGCTTCGATTTCGAGGAGGCGCGGGAGTTTGTCGAGGTCGGCGAGGTTGGCGAGGCGGTCCAGGAGTTCGGGACCGGCGCGGGTGTGGGTGTCGCGGGCGGTGTAACCGGGGGCGAGGATGAATTCGCGTCCGCTGCCGTGGGCGGCGTTGAAGCGGCGGAGGCGTTCGGGGTCGCGGGCGCGCCAGTCAGCTTCATGCTCGGCGGATTGTTTGCGCGGGGCGGGCCAGCCGCCGAAGGAGTTTGTTTTTTTGGTGATGAGCGGGGGACGGTTGGCGATGTATATAAATGAGGCGGGGAGGCGCGGCGGAATGACCATGCGGTAGTCAAGGCTGTGGCCCCAGTAGTAACGGGTGTTGTTGAGCGGGCGCATGGCGGCGAGGTCGGCGTCGGTGGGGAGTGTGTCGCCAACCCAGTCGAGCGACAGGAGGGAAATGTCTTTGCCGGGGCTGCGGGGGGAGGTGTTGCCGGCGTGGATGATTTGGTAGGCGCAGTAGCGGCCGGTGTCGGCGCTGCGTTGCACGTAGATGTCGCCGGGGCACGGGGCGCGCGGGGCGGAGACGGGGGCGGGGGCGGGGACGGGCGGAGTGGTTGCGGTGGGTGTTTTGGATGATTTGCGGTCGGGCATGACGGGGCAGGCGAAGTTTGCGGGCAGAGTTTGCGGTTTGTGGTTTGTGGTTTCGGACGGTTTGCGGTTTGCGGCGGGCAGTTGGAAAAGACAGGGGAATTATTTTTCTTGGAGCCGTTTGACTGTGTAGGCTGCGGCGGAGATTGTTTTGAGGCGGGATTCGGGCCAGGTGCTCATTTCGTCCAGCGACTCGAAGAGGGCGTGACAGGCCGTCTTGTAATCGACGTCGGCCAGTTCGCTGATTAGGCGGATGCTTCGGTCGATCAGTTTTTTGTTCGATGCGGTGACGTGCGCCATCCAGTTTCCACTGAGCCGCCCGAGCTTGCCCATCGTCGCCGTGGAGACGTTGTTCAACGCAAGTTTCACGGTCAGGTGCGCAAGGATTTCCAGGGGCGATGTTGGAATGTCCGCCTCGATGAAACAGATTTCGTCCAG
>JAISGL010000354.1 GCA_031263125.1 Opitutaceae bacterium
CCCTGCCCTCCGTCGTCTATGTCAAGCAGGCCATAGACCAACTCACCCCCGTCGTCCATCAGCCATGGTTCCCCTCCGCCGTGCTCCGCACCAACTCGATGGTGCAATCCGTCGAGGACCGCCTTATGCAGGACGCCGGCTATGGACGCGCCAAAGGCTCCGTGCAGACCTATCTGCAAGGCTGGTGGCAGGAATCCTCGCGCCAGGCCGACATCTACGCGCCCTACTCCAACTACGCCACCACCACCGTGCTTGCCGGCGTGGATTATGCGTTCGCCGAAAACACCGTCGCCGGCGGCTGGCTTGCGTATGACACCACCGATTACGACTACGACCTCAACGGCGGCTCCGGCAAAGGCAAGGGCCTCACCCTCGGCGTCTATGGACGCCATAACATCGGCTCGTGGCAGTTCAACGCCGCCGCCTTCTACGGCACCGACAGTTATGATAACAGCCGCGACATATCCATGATCCGCTCCACCCTCGGTACCCTCGCCAAATCCGACACCGACGGCTCCCGCATGGGCGCGGCGCTGTCCGTCGCCTACACCTACAAACACCCTTGGGTGGACGTGGTGCCCGTGCTCGGTCTCCAGTGGCTGAACTGGAAAGCCGACGGCTTCACCGAGACCGGCTGGGACAGCCCCCTCGTTGTTGGCTCGCAAAGCGAGGCCTCGCTGCAAGCGCGCCTCGGCGTGCGGTTCTCCCGCGCCTTTGAGTCCTCGCGCGGCAACATCCGCCCCTACCTGCACATGGCCTACGTGCGCGAGTTCGAGACCGGCGAGCGCGAAATGGAGGCGGAATTGCTCGGCTACGCATACACGCTCAAAGTGCCCGGCATCGAGGCCAACGGCATGCGCGTGGACGCCGGCATCGACTGGCAGCTCTCCAAAGCCTGGCGTTGGGACCTGCACTACACCGCCCAATACAACGGCGCCTGCGACGAAAGCATGGGCATCCGCGCCGGCGTGACGTTCGCGTTCTGATAAAACAGAATCACCAGTCGCAAGTACTTGAGCGCGGGGGCATCAGCTCCCGCGCTCTTTATGCCGGAAGGCGTGGTTTTGCGACGCCGTGGCGCATGTGCAACGGTAGCGCATGTGCAATGCCTTTCCTGGGAGCGCGGGCATCTCTGCCCGCGAAACGTCGTGCGCCCGCTTCTTGCATTTCGAACAACGCATCGCGGGCAAAGATGCCCGCGCTCCCAGGGGCGCTCCCAAGGGCGCTCCCAGCCGCCGTCCGCGCAACATCAGCCATACAAAAATGTATCCCTTGTTCCCCTTGTTTTCGTCTGCTTACTACAAATCAACACAAATGAATAAAATCATGAAACACTGTATTTTTGCTTTTGGGATTGTCCTTGGGTGCGCCTTGCATGCGGCGCCGGAGGCGGGAGGCGTTCCGGCGTCGGACGTCATCGTCGAGATGCCTCCCTATGAAGTGCGCGCCGACCGCATCCTGCCGCGCCCGGAGGAATGGCTGCACATAACCGTGCCCGCGCTCGCGATGGAACGCGGGGAAAGCGTCCTGGCGGCCCCCGGCTATTATGTGCTCTCAAACCTCTCGGAGCAAAACACGCGGCTTTTTATAAACGAACTCCAGTTGCGCCAGTTCGCCGGGATGCTGCTGTGGCCGATGCTGGTGGAAATGCAGCCGCGCGCGCCCGGCATCATCATCCTTGATGGCAAACGCGGCGCCGGGGAGCAACTGGCCGGAATCAACGGCGCCGAATGGGAGGGCGACCCCATCCAGACCGGACAGCAGCCCGCCACCCTGAGCGCCGAGGCGCTGACAGCCGGCCTGCGCTGGATAGAAATCAACTCCGGGCAGGGCTTCAGGACACAGACGGGCTTCGACGCCGCGGGCGACCCCGTATATCAGACGGAAAATGACGGCGACACCGGGGAGCCGTTGCCCGCCGGGTTTGTGGACGCGGTCATGAGCGGCGGCACGTTTGCCGCGTGGGTAAACGCGGGAGTGCCGCTCGTGAACATTTCGAGGCCGGGCGAGGAACGGCTGGCCGCGGCTGTTTGCCAGGAGCAAATGTCGCTGCTCATGGATTCATTTACGCAGCGCCCGCATCCGTGGCTGCTGATCGGGATGCGGCGGTTGATTGCCAGCACGGAGGTCAGCCGCACAAAAATCAGCTTTGCCCGGCTCAGTCCCCGCACGCAGTCGACGATTCCGTCAAACATCCCGGCAATGGCGCAGGCGCTGGTGGACCGCACCGCGTCGCCGCCCCCGGTCATGCCTTCCGATATGAGGGCCGTGTCCATACACCTGCCGCCGTTGCTGCCGGTGTTGAACAAAACGAAAGACTTTGGGTTCGGGGATATTCAACTGGCGACGGCGCTGGTACACTTCGGACTCTACGGGGACAACGGAAAACACCGGCAAAAATTCATGCGCCTGGTGGAGCGGCAAAGTGCCGGCGAGGAGGTGACCGACGCGCTCTTCAAGGAAATATTCGGTTTCAACACAAAAAAAATGCTCTCGAAGCTGAGCGCTTACACGCGCACCTTCGCGGCCTTCACCTATTACGATCTGCGCGGCAAACTCCCGCCCATGCCGGAGCCTGGCGTGGGCCAGGCGACGCAAGCCGAGGTGGCGCGCTTGCAGGCGGAGACCTTTGTCGCAATGGGCCGCTTCGACTTCGCGCTGGACAAACTGCGCATCGCCTACTGGCGCGGCGAACGCGAACCGGAGATGCTCGCCGCGCTCGCCTGGATCGAGCAACAGGCCGGCTCGGAAGCGCGGGCGCGAAAGATTATCCAGACGCTGATGAAACTGCCGCAGCCGCCCCTGCGCGCACGCGTCGCGGCGGCGAAACTGCGTTTGCGCGACGCGCTGGCGGACAAGCCGGCGGGCGCGAAATTGAGCATGGACGAGGCGGTGGAAATCCTGGACATACTCGCCGCCGCGCTCACGCAAGGCATCCCCGGCGAGGACGCCTGCGAAACCTTTGCCAAGGTTATGTTGAGCAGCCCGGCGCAACCGCCTCCCGATGTCGCCGGTTTCCTGAAAAAAGCTGCCGTGCGATATCCGAACAACGCCGCCATCGCCGAAGCCGCCCGGCTGGCCGGTGCCTCGCCATAGGTTACCGATGTGCCAGCGAGGTCCTGGCCCGGAGAAACCGGAAATGGTGGGAGTTGCGGCAAATGATGCGGAAGAAGGGTTTTCCCGTTATTTGCAGCGGCCTCTCAAGCCTGTTTTGCCTTGGCGCAACCGCTCAAACGTAGCGCAGGCTGCCAAGCCTGCTTTGCCTGCCGCACGCCGCCGGGTGTTCGTTTTTTTCGAACCGGGCGAGGCTTCGCCCCGCCAGCAGGCTTGGCAGCCTGCGCTACGTGCGTGCCGTGTAACATCAGTTAGTAATTGATATTACACAACTAACGGATTCTGCAAGGCTTGGCCTTGCGCCAGGCCACGCACGCGTGAATCAGTCAAATATAAATCGGGACAGATTCTACTTGACCGACTCTACTCGACCATACCGCCTGCTTTACCTGCCACACATCACCGGGTGTTCGTTTTTTTTCGAACCGGGCGAGGCTTCGCCCCGTCAGCAGGCTTGGCAGCCTGCGCTGCGTGTGCGCCGTGTAACATCAGTTAGTAACTGATGTTACACAACTAACGGATTTTGAAAGGTCTGGCCTTGTGTCAGGCCGCGCACGCGTAAATCAGTCAAATATAAATAGGGACAGATTCTACTCGACCGTATCGCCTGCTTTACCTGCCACACGCCATCAGGCAGGTATTCGTTTTTCTTCGAATCGGGCGAGGCTTCGCCTCGTCAGCAGGCTTGGCAGCCTGCGCTACGTGCGCGCCACTCAACATCAGTTACCAGTGTGGCCTCCCATGCGTGCGCGGCCTGACACAAGGTCAGGCCCTACAAAACCTGCCGGCTGCATAACATCAGTTAGTAACTGATATTACACAACTAACGGATTTTTCAAGACCTAGCCTTGCGTCAGGCCACGTACGCGTGACTCAGTCAAATAGAAATAGAGAAATAGGGGACAGATTCTACTCGACCGTACCGCCTGCTTTACTTGCCACACGCCCACGCCACCAGGCAGGTGTTCGTTTTTCTTCGAATCGGGCGAGGTTTCGCCTCGTCAGCAGGCTTGGCAGCCTGCGCTACGTGCGCGGCAGCGCCTGGGACCTATAGCGCGTCTTTTTCAGATAAAACTGTCGTAATTCCAGCTTGCGTTCATAACTGATGTTACGCACGCGGCCTATCTTGGGAGCGCGGACATCTTTGCCCGCGATGCGTGTTTGAAAGACATCAAGCGGGCGCACGGCGTTTCGCGGGCAGAGATGCCCGCGCTCCCAGGAACGGACTTCGCATTGCCTCCAGGAACGAACTTCGCGCATTGCCTCCAAGAACGGACTTCGCGCATGCCTTCAGGAACGGACTTCGCGTTGTCTTCATTCAATCGCGGGGTTCGGTATCGCGGGGTTCGGTATTTGTTTGGTGGCGGAAGAACACGCCTGCGCCACTCAATCCACAAGCGTGCTTTTCCGTTTCAAAAAGGCGTCGATTTCCTTTCGCGTGGGCGCGGAGGGTTGCGCGCCGAGGCGCGTGACGGAGATCGCGGCGGCGGCGTTGGCGAAACACACGGCTTCGGCGAGCGGGCGGCCTTCACTGAGCGCGACGGCAAGCGCGCCATTAAACGTGTCGCCGGCGGCGGTCGTGTCGGTGGCTTTCACCGGGAAGCCGGGGATGAGGCGGCTTGTCCCGTTGTTGCAGAGATACGCACCTTTCGGGCCGAGCGTGATGATCACGTTTTGCACGCCCTGGCTGATGAGCGAGCGGGCGGCTTTTTCGGCGCTGGCGTCGTCGGTGACTTTGATGCCGGTGAGGAGTTCGGCCTCGGTTTCGTTGGGCGTGATGATCGAGATGCGTTTGAGCAGCGAGGGCGCGAGCGGCGCGGCGGGCGCGGGGTTTAATATGACGGGGACTTTGTGTTTTTTCGCAAGGCGCGCGGCAGCGGCGATGGCGGGGAGCGGCGTTTCAAGTTGCATGACAAGCATGCGCGCGGTTTTGAACGCGGCTTCCGCGTTTTGTATGTCCGCGGGCAGCAGTTTTGCATTGGCGCCGGAGGCAACCGCGATGCTGTTTTCGCCGGATTCGGCCACGAAGATGAGCGCGACGCCGGAGGGCGCTTTCGCGTCGCGCCGGATGTGGCGGGTGTTGATTTTGTCGGCTTTGAATCCGGCGATGGCCCGGTCGCCAAACATGTCGCGGCCCACGCAGGCCACGAGGGTGACGTCGCCGCCGGAGCGCGCGGCGGCGACGGCCTGGTTGGCGCCTTTGCCGCCGGGGGCGGTCACGAAGTGGCCGCCGAGGAGCGTTTCGCCGGGGCGCGGGATGCAGGCGAGTTTTATTATCATGTCGGTGTTGGAACTGCCGACGACGAGCAGGCGCGGTTTTTTCATGGGGCGGGTGTGTCAGAGTTTTGAGGCGACGAGGATGCCGAGTCCGACGGCGAAGCACGCGAACATGGCGGCGAGGAGTTTGTTCGTGCCGGGGGGCGCGTCCTTGAATTCCTTCCAGATGAAGACGCCCCAGAGCGCGCTGACCATCGTCGCGCCCTGGCCGAGCGCGTAGGAGAGCGCGGCGCCGGCGGCGCTCGATGCGATGAGGCTGAACGCCATGCCGATGTTCCAGATAACGCCGCCGAGGATGCCGACGGCGTGGAGGCGGAGGTTGCCTTTGGTGAAGTAGTCGCCGACGGGGACGGGTTCGCCGCGTATTGGTTTTTTGGATACGATGGTGTTCCAGAGGAAGTTCGATATAAAGAGGCCGAGCGAGAACACGACGAGCGCGGTGTAGGGCGTCATGAGGCCGGCTTCGGGCGTCGCGAAGTTGTGTACCATGCCTTTCGCGACGAGGCCGAAGAAGCCGCAGCCCATGAGGACGCCGGCGGCGACGGAGATGATGATGCCAAGCCTGGAGCCGCCGGATTTGGCCGACTGGAGTTTTTTATAGGCGACGGCGTTTATGATAATCGCGACGACAACGAGCGCGACGCCGGCGGCCATGAGCGCGGGATTGCCCTCGGGGCGGAAGTAGTAGGTCTGGAGCACGCCGAGCACGAGGGCGAGTCCGACGCCGATGGGGAACGCGACGGCGAGGCCGGCGATGTCGATGGCGATGACGAGGAGGATGTTTGAGAGGTTGAAGAGCACGCCGCCGAGGAAGGCGAGGGCCATGTGGCCTGTCCCGGCTTGCGAGATGTCGGCAAGAAAACCGCGACCTTCGCCGCCGAGGCTGCCCATGGTGAAGGCCATTGCGAGCGCGGAGAGGAGCACGCCCACGCCGTAATCCCAGTAGAAGAGTTGATATTTCCATTCGCGGCTGGCGAGTTTCTGGGTGTTGCCCCAGGAACCCCAGCAGAGCATTGTTACGAAGCACATCGCCACGGCGATGGGATAGGAGTGTATTGTCAGCATGATGTTATATATTTTGGGTTTTGCGGTTTAGGTTTAGGTTGTGGTTGTGGTTGTGATTTATATTTTGGGTCTATGGTTTGTATTTGGTAGTTTGGATTTAGCGGTTTGTACTAATTTATTTTTTGGACGGATTTCCTTATTATAAGGGAAGTGGGCAGGAGCAGGCCGGAGCGCAGTGCGTTTGCCGGCGAGCGCATTTGGTCGAGGAGGAGTTTCACGGCGGCGGCGCCCATTTCGAGGTGCGGTTGCGCGACGGTGGTGAGCGGCGGCGCGAGGTGCGCGAGGTAGGGCTGGTCGTCGAAGGCGATCACGGAAACGTCCGCGGGCACGCGGCGGTTTTCCTCGCCGAGGGCGCGGAGTGCGCCGAGCGCGAGGAGGTTGCTCATGGCGAAGATCGCCGTGATGTCGGGCGCGGCCTGGATGAGGAGCTTGGTGTCGAGGTAGCCGCTTTGCTCGCCGAAGGAATCGCCGGCGACGAGGCGCGGGTCGAAGGGCACGTTGCGGGCGCGCAGGGCGGCCGTGTAGCCGCTGACGCGCGCCTGGCCGGGCGCGGTGCCGGGCATGCCTTGCAGGCACGCGATGCGGCGGTGGCCGTTGTCGAGCAGGTATTCGGTGGCGGTTTTGGCGCCGTTGAAATTGTCCGTGCTCACACAGGCGAGGCCGAGGTCGGGGAAGACGCGGTCGACGAGGACGAGGGGGCGTTTTTCGCGGGCATAGCGCGCGAGGTGGTCGGATGTCTGGCCGACCGGGCAGAGAATCATGCCGTCGACACGGCGCGCCCAGAGGAGATCGACCGATTGTTTTTCGAGCGCGGGGTTTTCCTCGCTGTCGCAGAGCACGATCGCGTAGCCGTGCGCGCGCGCGACGTTCACGACCTGGCTGGCGATGCCGGCGAAAAAGGGGTTCGCGATGTCGGGAATCACGAGGCCGATGGTGAGTGTTTTTTTGAGGCGCAGACCTTTCGCGATGGGGTTCGGGGTGAAATTTTCCTTTGCCGCAAAATCCTTGATGGCTTTTTCGGTTTCCGGGCTGATCCGGTATTTCTGCGCCTGCCCGCTGAGCACGCGGGACACGGTTGTCGGCGAAACACCCAATTTTTTGGAAATCAGTTTCAGGGAATTGTAGGATGGGGAATTCATTCCGGTAAAATCACTTGGCGGCACTGTGCCGGTAAGGACAAAAACAATGTCCCCGGCTTTTTCAAGCAATTTTGCGCAAACGTTAGAGTTAATTTTGTGATTTTCGTCAATTTTGAAATAACATGTTTGTAATAAATAAGATAAGTGTTATCGAAAGGAACGCATATGCGCAAAAAAACGACAGGCAAACGTGTCGCGCGCTCCATGCCACGCGCTCCATGCCACGCGCTCCTGCTTCGCGACTCATCATTCGCATCCGCATCCGCATTGTCTTCCTCTAGCCTCATTATGTCCGGTTGCATCCGGATATTGATTAGCGCAAACGTTTGTGTTGACGGGGGCGGCAGTTGTCTTCATTCACATAAAATTAGTCCTCACAAATCGCTCACTCATCACACTCCTCTCCTCACATTCCTCGCAAATCACTCCTCACAAACAACTCCATCTCTTCAAGCCATGAAAAAAATTGCCGCGGTTTTTGCCGCCTTGTTTTTGCTTTTTAATCTTTCGCTGTTTTCAGCGGATTGCGCGTTGCCGAAGCCGCCGGTCAAAATCGTTTTTGACACCGACATGGGCAACGACATCGACGACGCGCTGGCTTTGTCGCTCATCCACTCCCTGTGGAATCGCGGCGCGTGCGAACTGCTCGCGGTGACGCTCACGCATCCAAGCCCGGACGCCGGACGCTTTGTCGTCGCGCTGAATACGTTTTACGGCAGGCCCGACATCCCCGTCGGCGTGACGCCCGACGCGCCGTTCACCAACGAAAGCAAATACTTGAAAGTCGCGAGCAACAAGGACGCGGACGGACGCCTGCTTTATCCCGCGAATTACGATCCGGCCCGCGCGCCGCAATCCGTCGCGTTGTTGCGACGCGTGCTTGCCGCGGCCGGTGAGCGCGAGGTCGTCATCGTGCAAGTCGGCTTCTCGACCAATCTCGCCAGGCTGCTCGATTCCGGCCCCGATGCGGCGTCGCCTTTGACGGGAGTGGAACTCGTGCGCCAAAAGGTGAAACTCCTCTCGATCATGGCGGGCAGGTTTCCCAACAACGAGGGCAAGAGTCCCGAGTTTAACGTGAAGTTCGACATCCCCGCGGCGCGCAAACTCGTCGCCGGCTGGCCCACGCAAATTGTCTGGAGCGGCTGGGAAGTCGGCAATGCGGTGCGCTACCCCGCGTTGAGCATCGACCGCGATTTTGCCTGGGTGAAACACCATCCCGTGCAGGAGGCGTACCAGGCGTACAACCCCACGCCGCATGAGCGCCCCTGCTGGGATTTGACTTCCGTCGCGTATGCCGTGTGGCCGGATCGCGGTTATTTCACGCTGTCGCCGGAAGGCGTGGTCGAAATCGACGCGGAAGGCCGCACGACATTCACCGGGCAAAAGGATGGTCGCGATTATTATATAAAGATAAACGCCACCCAGTCCGCGCGCCTGCGCGAAGCGCTCGCCGCGCACGCCTCCGAGCCGCCGCAAAAAAAATAACGGCGCGGGCGCGGATGTTCGCGACTTGAATCGGGTTAACTGATGTTACGCGGCCGGCAGTTTTCGCAGGGCCTGACCTTGTGTCAGGCCGTGCTCGCGAAGGAGGCCACACTGGTAACTGATGTTACACGGCGCGCACGTAGCGCAGGCTGCCAAGCCTGCTTTGCCTGCCGCACGCCGCCGGGTGTTCGTTTTTTTTCAAACCGGGCGAGGCTTCGCCTCGTCAGCAGGCGGGGCAGCCTGCGCTACGTGCGTGCCGCGTAACATCAGTTGGTAAGTCGCGGCCTGACACAAGGACAGGCCCTACGGGCTGCGTAACTTCATGACTTAAGTCGGGCTTGATTTGCGCGGCATGGCACACGTGGCGCGGCGCACGCGGTGCGGTGGTTCAGCCGCCCACGGCTGTGTGGCGGCGCAGGCCGCGCGTCCAGAGGAGGCGCGAGAGCAGGAGCAGGAGCACGAGCCACACGAATTGCATGCAGAGACCTTGCGCGACCTCGTGCGGGGCGTTCAGGCGGCCCGTGAATATCGCCACGGGGAAATACATCTGGTAATAATACGGCAGATATTGCGAGAGCACGTAGATGGGGCGCGGCAACAGGTCGAGCGGGAATACCTGGCCCGCGAACAGCGTTTCAATGGCGTAGGAGAGGGTGATGAAGGACTGGATTTCCAGGAACCAAAAGGTCAGCAGGCCAAAGCAGAACGCGATGGTGAACTGGATCATCGCCGACATCGCCATCGCGGGGATGCCGAGGTAGAGGCGCCATGTTTCACCGGGGCCGGCGGGCAGCGAGAGGTAGTCGCGCAGGAAGGGAATCGCCACGAGCAGCGGCACGATGGCGAGCAGGCCGGAGACGAGTCGCGCGGCGCCGAAGATGCTGAGGCGGTAGATGAAGTAGTTGATCGGCTTGAGGAGAAACTGGTTGATGAGGCCGTTGCGGATTTCCTCGGAGATTTGGTAGTCTTCGGTGAACGCGCTGATGAAAAATTGCATGATCATCAGGGCGACGAAATAGGTCATGGTCTGCCCGACGTTGAAGCCGCCGATTTCGGTTTTGCCCGCGTAGGCCGCGCTCCAGAGCATGAAGACGACGACGAGGTGAAACGCCGAAAAACTCGCGCGAATAAGAAAATTCCAGCGGTAGATCAG